>CAYGNB010000019.1:3348-7836 GCA_964351135.1 uncultured Rhodobacterales bacterium
CTTGTCGAAGCGCGCGCTGGCAGGTTCGAAGCGGAAGATGCCGCTTTGCATGCCTACCAGCAGGGTGCCGCCAAGACATTGAACGAAACCGGGAATTTCGGGCGTGCCCCAATGATCGGTGGTGCCGTCGAGCGATGTGCGCAAAAGCCTGCTGCCAAGGATGTCCACCCACCAGATCGCACGATGTTCGGGTGACCATATCGGGCTTTCGCCCAGCCGGGCACGGGCCGCAGACAGCGGCGCGAATTGCGTAGCCAGCGCCGGGTGCTGCGCCGTTTCCTGCCTGCTGTTCATCAAACCCCTTGTCCACCTCGCGGGCCCGTTCGTGCCAAGATCAGTGTTGACACATAAGCGCAGCAACACCTAACCTACTAATGAAACTAATATATCAATTCGTCAAGTTGTCTATCTAGGGAGGAAAAGACAATGAAGATAGGGAAGCGCGGGAAAATCGCGGCCGCGGCCATCGCCGCCGGCCTCGCATTCGCGAGCCCGGCCCTTGCGGAAACCACGTTGCGGATCGGCACGGTGCTGGCGCCGGACGACCCGATGGGGCAGGGGCTCGATAAATTCGCTGCCGAAGTCAAGGAGGCGACCGGTGGAGAGGTCGTTGTCGAGGTTTTCCACAACAGCCAGCTTGGGGACACCACCGAAATGCTCGACCAGGCCAGGGCCGGGGCGAATGTCGGCACTGTAACGGATGTCGCCCGGCTGTCGTCCTTTGTGCCATCGCTGGCGATCATGTCAGCGCCGTTCCTGTTCGACACCTACGAACAGGCAGATAAATTCGCGCTGTCCGACGCTTATCTGGGATGGGGTGACGAACTGGCCGAAAAGGCCGGCCTCGTGATGCTGGCGTCCAACTGGTACCAGGGTGCGCGCCATGCGCTCACGCAGAAACCGATTTCGACACCCGCGGATCTGGCAGGTGTGCGGATGCGCACCATCGGGGCGCCGGTCTGGATCGAAACCATCCGCGCGATGGGGGCCGAACCCACGCCAATCGCCTGGGGTGAGGTCTATTCGGCGTTGCAGCTCGGCTCTATCGACGCTGCCGAAGCGCAGCCCACGGCAATCTGGGGTGCAAAGCTCTATGAGGTGATCAAATACGTGACCAAGACGGGCCATATCCAACTGGTCACCGCGCTGGTCATATCGGCGGACAGCTGGAACCAGCTTTCGGACGAACACAGGGCCATCGTGCGTCAGCTGGCGGTTGAAAACGGCCGCTATGCGTCCGGTCTGACCATCGAGCTTGGCGAAGAGGCGATGACCAAGGTGGCCGACACCGGCGTAGAGGTTAACGAGGTGGATCTGGCACCGTTCAAGGACGCGGTCGCCGGGGTCTATTCGCTTCTCGAACTGGAAAAGGAAGCGGAGATCGTGAAAGGTGTTCTCGCCGAGTAATCGCGACCGGCGATCAGGGAAGGGCGCGGCATGTTTCGAAACGCTTCTGAAACCATTCGCCGTATCGAGACCGGCTGCGCCATCCTGTTGCTGACCGCGATCGTTGTTCTGGTCGCAATCGCGTCCAATGCCCGCGCCGTTGGTCATCCGATCATCTGGTCGGTCGAGGTGGCGCAGCTGTGCTTTGTATGGCTCTGCATGATCAGCGCCGACCTCGCACTGCAGAGCGAGCGCCATTTCGGCCTGTCGATCCTGTCGGATGCGCTGGACCCGCAGAAGAGACGGTGGCTGGAACTGGTCAATCGTATCGTGCTGGTCGGGCTTCTCGGTTTCCTGCTGATTTATGCGATCCGCAATACCCAGTTGATGCATCCGCGTCTCGTCGGGGCAACGCAGATGCACGGGTCGTATATTCACGGTTCCATGGTGGTCGGTTTTAGTCTCCTTTTGCGCACGATGGTTGCGCAAACCTACGCGCTGTGGCGCCAACCCGTCGGGTCGGAAGCAAACTGACATGATGTTCCTGATTGCAGGGCTGTTCGCGCTGTTTCTCGTGCTTGGCCAGCCCGTCGCCTTCGCGCTCGCGCTCGCCGCCGTTCCGGTTTTCGTGCTGACCGGCACCATGCCCCCGACCGTCGCGGTGCAAAAGATGGTCGCGGCCACCCAGAGCTTTCCGCTGCTCGCCGTGCCTTTTTTCATCCTCGCCGGAAACCTGATGAACGAAACCGGGATCACCGAACGGCTGGTCCGGTTTTCGCGGCTTCTGACCGGCTGGCTGGCCGGCGGGCTGGCGCAGGTTTCAATCGTCCTGTCGTTCATGATGGGCGGTATTTCCGGGTCTGCGGTGGCGGATGCGTCGATGGAGAGCCGGTTGCTCGGTCCGTCGATGATCCAGCAGGGGTTCTCTGCGCCGATGGCCGCCGCGATCCTCGCCTTCGGCTCGATCATCACCGCGACGATACCGCCGTCGATCGGGCTGATCCTGTTCGGCTTCATCAACGAGGTGTCCATTGGCCGGCTGTTTCTGGCCGGTATCCTGCCCGGCATGATCCTGACGCTGACGCTCATGGCGACGACGCTGATCGTCGCGAAACGCCACGGCTACGCCCCCGATCTTCCGACACCGCCCGCGCTGCGCGACCTGTGGGAGAGTTTTCGCGAAAGCGTCTGGGCGCTGATGTTCCCGATCATACTCATTGTCGGGTTCCGGTTCGGAATATTCACCGCAACCGAGGCCGGGGCGTTCCTGGTGTTCTACGCGCTTTGCGTGGGCGCCTTTGTCTATCGCGAATTGACTTTCGCACGGATGCGCAAGGCGCTGGAATCTTCGATCCACGATCTGGGCATGATCATGCTGCTGATCATGATGGCCGGTGTGCTGGGCTATGCGATCACGATTGAACGGGCGCCGCAGCAGATCACCGAATTCGTCACGTCGCTGACCGACAATCCCGCGCTGATCCTTCTGCTGATCGTGGGGTTGCTGGTGGTTTCAGGCATGTTCCTCGAGGGGGCGGCCAATATCCTGCTGGTGACGCCGATTGTGATGCCCGTGCTGATTTCGGTGGGGTTCGATCCGATACACATGGGTATTCTGATCGTCCTGCTGATCAACCTGGGCGGGTTGACCCCGCCGGTGGGGGTCATCATGTTCACGGTCTGCGGAATCTTGGGCGTCAAGACGGGGGCCTATACCCGTGCCTCGCTTCCGTTCTTTCTCGCGCTTGCGCTGTTCTTCATTCTGCTCGCCACGGTTCCGTTTCTTTCAACCTGGCTGCCGAACGCGCTAATGTAGCAATCACGGGTCATGGGAGACACGATGGCGAAGATACAGAATGCGGAACGTGCCAACAGGCTCCGCGATGCCACGGGTCCGTCGCCCGATCTTTCGGCGTCGTCGCAGGTATACGAGGCGTTGCGCGCGAGGATCATCTCGCTCGACCTGATGCCGGGCGAACGGCTGTCGCGGCCGGAACTGGCCGAGCAATTCGGCGTCAGCGCCCAGCCGCTGCGCGAGGCGCTGTTGCGGCTTGAACGTGACGGGCTGATCGCGACCTTTCGCCAGTCGCGCACCGTGGTCACCCATTTCGACGCCGACCTGATGCGGCGCGAACATTTCCTGCGCACGGCAATCGAATGCGAGGTCGTCAACATATTGGCCGCACAGCCCGACAAATCCGCGATGAGCAAGGCGGCGGCGATCATCCGGATGCAGCGGGTTCTGGTCGAGGATGGCGATCAGATCGACCTGTTCCGCAAGCTCGACGAAGATTTCCACCGCGGGCTTTTCGAGGCTGCCGGCCAGTTGCCCCTGCACCGCATCGTGGCCGAACAATCCAGTCAGATGGCGCGGCTGCGCAGCATCGACCTGCCGAGCGAGGGCAAATCGGCGTCGATCGTCGAGGCGCATCAGGCGGTCATTGACGCGATCATTGCCTCTGATCGTCATCGCGCGACCGACGCGATGCGTGACCATCTCTCGGGCACGATATCGCGGCTTTCGAAAATCATGTCTCAACACCCGCAGTTCTTTGCCACGGCGGGCGAAAATGCCTGAGGCCACGAATATGGGTGTCGGCCCGAAGGGGAATCGTCAAACGCGATGGCCATGCTGAACAAACTGTTGATCACCGGGGCTGCTGGCGGGATCGGCCGTTATGTGCGCGACCGCCTGGGCCATGTCGCCCGAACCCTTCGGCTGACAGATATTGCCGATCCCGGCGAATTGCCCAGCGGCGCAGAGTTCGTCCGCTGCGATCTGGGCGACCGCGAGGCGGTGGAGCGGGTTGTGGCCGGTTGCGATGGCATCCTGCATCTGGGCGGCATTTCGTCCGAAGACAGGTTCGACAACATCCTCAATGCCAATATCGTGGGGTTGCACAATCTCTACGAGGCGGCCCATGGCAACGGGATGCCGCGCATTCTCTTTGCCAGTTCCAACCATGTCATCGGCTTCTACCGGCAGGACGAACGCATCGGCGCCGGCGCGACCCATCGGCCGGATAGCTGGTACGGGGTTTCGAAATCCTTCGGCGAGGCGGTGGCGGTGATGTATTTCCACAAGTTCGGGCAGGAATCGGC
>CAYGNB010000019.1:7936-10677 GCA_964351135.1 uncultured Rhodobacterales bacterium
CGGCGTCGAAAGCATGGGCTTTGGCCGCATCCCAGGTCACACCACATTCGGTGCCTTCGGCCGGTATCGGCAGGGTGCCGTCCTGCCGCACGGTGAACAGATCGCCCGTCGGCAGACGCAGGTAGAGCAGCGTTTCCGCGCCCAGTTGTTCGGCCAGCGTCAGCGTGCCGTTCAGCACCGCAGCTTCGCCGTCGCCCGCCAGCCGGGCGTGTTCGGGGCGGATGCCGATACTGTCCGCCGCGCCGCCGCCCTGACCCAGAGCCCCTGCGGGGATGAAATTCATCGCGGGCGAGCCGATGAACCCGGCCACGAACCGCGTCCGGGGCTTCGAATAGACCTCGACCGGCGCGCCGATCTGGTCGGCCACGCCCGCGTTCATCACAATCATCCGGTCGGCCATGGTCATCGCTTCGACCTGGTCGTGAGTAACGTAGAGCGCGGTCACACCAAGCTGCCGCTGCAATTCGCGGATCTCGACCCGCATCTGCACCCGCAGCTTGGCGTCGAGATTGGACAGCGGTTCGTCGAACAGGAACACCGCCGGCTTGCGCACGATGGCGCGGCCCATCGCGACCCGTTGCCGCTGCCCGCCGGACAACGCGCGCGGCTTGCGGTCGAGGTAGTCCGACAGTTGCAGCATCTTCGCCGCCGTGGCCACGCGGTCGGCGATTTCCGCCTTGGGCACGCGTGCGATTTTCAACCCATAGGCCATGTTGTCGAACACGCTCATATGCGGATAGAGCGCGTAGTTCTGGAACACCATGGCGATGTCGCGATCCATCGGCTCGATCTCGTTCACGCGGTTGCCGCCGATGCGGATATCGCCCGCCGACACGGTCTCCAGCCCTGCAACCATGCGCAGCAGCGTCGATTTCCCGCAACCGGATGGGCCGACGATGACGATGAATTCGCCATCCGCCACGTCGATGCTGACGCCGTGAATCACCTGGGTTCCGCCAAATGATTTCTTGATCTTGTCGAGGGTCAGGGTCGCCATTGTCTATTTCTCGCTGTCCACGAGGCCGCGGATGA
This sequence comes from uncultured Rhodobacterales bacterium, assembly GCA_964351135.1. Lineage (GTDB taxonomy): Bacteria > Pseudomonadota > Alphaproteobacteria > Rhodobacterales > Rhodobacteraceae > Pukyongiella. The sequence goes on from CAYGNB010000019.1 coordinate 8,969, forward strand.
AAAGTTTCTGCATCGAGATCACCACCACCACAGGCGGCAGCATCGCCAGTATCGCGGTGGCCATGATGACAGGCCATTCCCCGAAATCGTCGCCGGTGGGGATCATCTGGTTGATACCCATCACGATGGTGTTCATCGACGGGTCGGTGGTGATCAGCAGCGGCCAGAGATACTGGTTCCAGCCATAGATGAAGAGGATCACGAACAGGGCAGCGATGTTGGTGCGGCTCATCGGCAGCAGGATGTCGACGAAAAACCGCATCGGGCGGGCGCCATCGACGCGGGCGGCCTCGGCCAGTTCGTCCGGCACGGTCATGAAGAACTGCCGGAACAGGAAGGTGGCGGTGGCCGATGCGATCAGCGGAAAGATCAGCCCCGAATAGCTGTTGAGCATGCCGAAACCGGCAACCACCTCGTAGGTGGGCACGATTCGCACCTCGACCGGCAGCATCAGCGTCAGGAAGATCAGCCAGAAGAACACCTTGCGCCCCGGAAAGCGGAAATAGACGATGGCAAAGGCCGACAGCAGCGAAATCGCGATCTTGCCCAGTGCGATGCCCAGCGCCATGATCAGCGAATTGAGCAGCATCTGCGCCACCGGCGCGTTGACGCCCGACACCAGCGCCCGCGAATAATTGTCCCAGAACCTGTCTCCGGGCAGCAGCGGCATCGGCGGCTGGATAATCTCGGGCTGGGTCACGGTCGAGGCGACAAAGGCCAGCCAGATCGGAAAGAAGATCACCAGCACGCCGATAATCAGCCCCAGATGGGACAGCAGATGCCCCGCGCCGCGCCGTTCGACCATGCCGTCCCGCGCCGCCATCAGTAATGCACCCTGCGTTCGATGAACCGGAACTGGACGATGGTCAGCAGCCCGACCACCACCAGCAGGATCACGGATTGCGCCGCCGAGGATCCCAGATCCTGGCCGACGAACCCGTCGGAATAGACCTTGTAGACCAGGATCGTCGTGGCCTGTTGCGGCCCGCCCGAGGTGATAGTGTGGATCACGCCGAAGGTTTCAAAGAACGCATAGACGATATTGACCACCAGCAGGAAAAAGGTGGTGGGCGACAGCAGCGGAAAGACGATGGTGCGGAACCGGGTCCAGAACCGGGCGCCGTCGATCGCGGCTGCCTCGATCACCGAACGCGGGATCGCCTGCAGCCCGGCGAGGAAGAACAGGAAGTTGTAGCTGATCCGGCCCCAGCTCGACGCAACCACCACTAGACCCATCGCCTGGGTATCGTTCAGCACATGGTTCCAGTCGTAGCCCAGCAGGCCCAGATACCACGACACCACGCCGACGCGGGTGCTGAACATGAACATCCACAGTACCCCGGCGATCGCGGGGGCGACCGCGTAAGGCCAGATCAGCAGGGTGCGGTAGGTGCCCGAGCCCTTGATCAGCCGGTCGGCCAGTACGGCGAGGAACAACGCAGTTCCCATCGATACCAGCGTGACCAGCCCCGAAAAGACCGCCGTGGTCCAGAACGAGGCGCGGTAATAGGGATCGCTCAGCAGGAATTCGAAGTTGCCCAGCCCGACGAATTGCGCCGACAGCCCGAACGGGTCTGGAATGAACAGCGATTGCCAGACCGCCTGCCCGGCAGGGTAGAAGAAGAACACGGCAGTAACGATCACCTGCGGCATCAGCAGGCAGATCGGCAGCAGCCAACCCTTGAAGGTGACACGCTTCTCCATGCTCG
>CAYGNB010000019.1:10777-18397 GCA_964351135.1 uncultured Rhodobacterales bacterium
AGCAGGCAGATCGGCAGCAGCCAACCCTTGAAGGTGACACGCTTCTCCATGCTCGCGCTCCGGTCGCCGCGTCCTGTTCAGAAAACGCGCGAAAATATGCCCCCGCCTGCAGGCAGGCGGGGGCAAGGGACTTACTTGTTGGCTTGTTCGAAGCGGCGCAGCAGCTGGTTGCCGCGTTCCACAGCGCTGTCCAGCGCGGCCTGCGCGTCCTTGTCGCCGGCCCAGACGGCTTCCAGTTCCTCGTCGATGATGCCCCGGATCTGGTCGAAGTTGCCCAGACGCAGACCCTTGGAACTGGCGGTCGGTTCATTGGCCGTCATCTGGATCACCGCGATATCGGTGCCCGGGTTGGCGTCATAGAAGCCCTGTTCGCGGGTCAGGTCGCCGGCGGCCTTGGTGATCGGCAGGTAACCGGTATCCTGATGCCACTTGGCCTGCACCTCGGCCGAGGACAGGTAGTTCAGGAAGGTCGCGACGCCCTTGTATTCGGCATCGTCATGTCCGGCCATGACCCACAGCGACGCGCCGCCGATGATGGTGTTCTGCGGCGCGCCCTCGACGTCGCTCCAATAGGGCAGCGGGCGGGTTTCGAACTCGAACTTGGCCTCGGATTTGATCCCGGCGTAACCGGCCGAGCTTTCGGTGAAGAAGGCGCATTCGCCGCCACGGAAATTGGCGCCGCCTTCGTTGCGGCGGCCGGCGTAGAAGAATTTGCCGTCCTTGGCCCAGTCGCCCATGGTCTGGATATGCTTGACCTGAACCGGGCTGTTGAAGGCCAGTTCGGTGTCCAGCCCGGCAAAGCCGTTTTCCTGGGTGGCGAAGGGCACGTTGTGATAGGCGGACAGGTTTTCCAGGTGAATCCAGCTCTGCCAGGCGGTGGTCAGCGGGCATTCGCTGCCGGCCTCTTTCAGCTTGTCCAGCGCGTCGCCGACCTGTTCCCAGGTGGTCAGGTCCATGTCCGGGTCCAGCCCGGCCTCTTTCAGCGCGTCGCGGTTGACCCACAGAACCGGGGTCGACGAATTGAAGGGCATCGACAGCATTTCGCCATCGGTGGTCGTGTAATACCCCTTCACCGCGCCGATATAGGCGTCCGGATCCCAGTCTGTGCCGGATTCGGCCATCAGTTCGTAGACCGGCTTGATCGCGCCCTTGGCGGCCATCATCGTCGCGGTGCCGACCTCGAACACCTGCAGCAGGTGCGGCTGTTCGCCGGCGCGGAAGGCGGCGATGCCCGCGTTCAGCGTTTCCGAGTAGTTCCCCTTGTGAGTGGGGGTCACAATGAAATCGCCCTGGCTTTCGTTAAAGCCTTTGGCGATTTCGTCCACCAGTTCGCCCAGCCGGCCGCCATGGGCGTGCCACCACTGGATTTCGGTTTGCGCCTGCGCCGCGGCGCCCAGCATGCTGAGCGCGAACACGGATGCCGCGGTGGCGAATGCGAGTCTGTTGTTCATGGTTGCCTCCCCAAGTCCTTTCTTTGCGCCGGCAACCTAGCGGTTGCGGCAGGGGTCTGCCAAGTAATTTGACGGCGCGGAAAATCCGCCCCGCCGCGTTAGACGGCAGCCATGTAACCGCTGCGTGACGGGTGGGTGTTTACTTGGGGTCAACGCCGGGAGGCGGCACCTCGTCGGTTTCCCCGTCGCGGGTCGGCACCGGATCGTAGCCCGAGCCACCCCACGGGTGGCATCGTCCGATGCGTCGCGCGGCCAGCACCGTGCCCTTGATCGCGCCGTGGGTTTCCAGCGCTTCGAGCGCGTAGGCCGAACAGGTGGGCTGATAGCGGCAGTTGAAGCCGACCCAGGGCGACAGCAGCAGCCGGTAGGCACGGACCGGCAGCGCCACGAGATGCGCGAGCGGGGTCATGGCGCGGTTCCGTGAATACGCCGTAATGCCTGACGCAGATCGTTCAGCAGGTCGTCAAAACGGCGCGTGGCGGTCGTATCGCGGCGGCCGATCAGCACATAGTCCCAGCCATCGCGGCCCAGTTCGGGCAGCACGATGCGCGCCGCTTCGCGCAGGCGCCGTTTGGCGCGGTTGCGGGCAACCGCGTTGCCGACCTTCTTGGAACAGGTGAAACCGACGCGAATACCCTCGGCTTCGCCGTCGCGGCGCTGGCGGGCCTGCAGCATCATCGACCCCGCCGACTGGCGGCGGGCACGGGCGGCGCGCAGGAAATCGGCGCGCTTGCGCAGCGTGGTCAGGCCGGGCGTCTCGCCGGTGGCGTCCGGGCGCGAGAAAACCGCCGGAGGCGTATCCCGTGGGGCCTCCGGCGGTGTCATGTGCATTGCTCGATAAGTGGTGCCTAGGCGCTCAGCGCCTTGCGGCCGCGTGCGCGGCGCGCGTTCAGGATCTTGCGGCCCGCCTTGGTGGCCATGCGGGCACGAAACCCGTGGCGGCGCTTGCGGACCAGGTTCGAGGGTTGATAGGTGCGTTTCATCGCTCCGTCTCCAGTCTTGCGGTCGGGTTCGGCGCGGATTCGCCCCCGGTTTGTTCGAAGCCCGTCCTCTACTGTGCCTTTGACGGCATGTCAAACCCCAAGGTCACGGAAAACACGGCATTCACCGCAATCGTGTCGTCACGTCGAAGGCGGGATTTTGCCCGCCATGCCGCCGGCGGAACCACGAGGGGCGCGGCGGGGCCTGTTTCTCGTCGGGGTTGTTTGATATTCCTTCCGTCAAACAGGTGGTTGGGGCATTGCATTTTCTGATCCCCTGACCGTAGGCCGAGGCAGTTGCAATATGCTGAATACGCTATCGGGGCGGTTTTTGATACTGACGGCGGCCTTCCTGATGCTGGCCGAGTTGCTGATCTTTGTGCCCTCGATTGCCCGGTTCCGCGTCGATTACTTGGGTGACCGGCTGGAGCGGGCGCAGATCGCGTCGTTGGCGCTGCTGGCCGACGAAATGTTGTCCGCCGATCTCGAAGCGGAGCTGCTGGAAAACGCAGAGGTGTTCAACGTGGTGCTGCGCCGGGATGCGGTGCGCCAACTGGTGCTGTCCTCGCCGCTGCCGGCGCCGATTTCGGCCACCTATGACATTCGCGACCCCGGCGCGGTGGTGCTGATCCGCGACGCGCTGAACCGCCTGTTCGACCCGCAGAACGAGATTATCCGCGTAATCGGCGCGCCCGTGCGCGAGGCCGGGCTGCTGATCGAGGTGACGATGGAAACCGCGCCGCTGCGCGAGGCGATGATCCGCTATGGTCTGCGCGTGCTGGGGCTGTCCGCGTCGATTGCCGCGATCACCGCGCTGCTGCTGTTCTTTGCCGTGCGCGCCGTCGTGGTGCGCCCGATCAAGGGCGTGGTGGATTACATGCAGCGTTACGCCGCCGCCCCCGAGGATGCGCGCCAGATCATCAGCCCCAACGCGTCGCTCAAGGAACTGCGCGAGGCCGAGACGGCGCTCAACAAGATGCAGACGGAACTGACGCAGGCGCTCAAACAGCGCAAGCGGCTGGCCGATCTGGGCAGTGCCGTGGCCCGCGTCAGTCACGATCTGCGCAATATCCTGACCAGCGCGCAGCTGTTCACTGACAGGATCGAGTCCAGCGAAGACCCGCTGGTGCGCCGGCTGGCCCCCAAGCTGGTGGGCTCGATCACCCGTGCGGTGAGCCTGTGTGAAAGTACGCTGGCGTTCGGCCGCGCCGAGGAGCCACCGCCGACGCTGGGTATGGTGCAACTCTCGGCGCTGGTGACGGACGTGATCGAGAACGAGACCCTGACCGGTGATGAAAACGGCGTCGAGTTCCTGCGTGACATCCCCCCGCAGATGACCCTGCGCGCGGATTCCGAGCAGATGTTCCGTGTCATCCTGAACCTTGTGCGCAATGCCCGCCAGGCGATTGCCGCCACCGGGCGGCCGGGACAGGTAACCGTTTCGGCCCACGAGGACGATGACAATTGGTTCCTGGTCGTGACCGACACCGGGCCGGGCCTGCCCGACAAGGCGCGCGATCACCTGTTCCAGCCGTTTCAGGGCGGGGTGCGCAAGGGCGGCTCGGGGCTGGGGCTGGCGATAGCCGCCGATCTCGTGCGCGGCCATGGCGGTACGCTGGACCTGCTGAGCACCGGCCCGGAGGGCACGGTGTTCGAAATCCGTCTGCCCAAGGGCAACGGCGCATTGGGATGACGCGAGAGGCAGCCTGCCGCGCGTTCAGCCCAGCACTTCGATCGCGGTGCGGCTGTCCAGTTCCAGGGCCCCGTCGCAGGCGTCGGCGCCGGAGTCCGGTGCCTCGCAGGTGTTCACCCCGTTGATCAGCACCCGGCCGAGGTTGGCGCAGCTCAAATCCGGAACCGAAAACTGCCGTACCCGCACCCGTCCGGCGGGCAGGTCGGCAAAGTTGAACAACGTCAGCCGGTCTACCCGGCCCTCGGTATCGAACAGGACGGTTTCATAGACCGCCTTGGCGATATCGCCGTCCTGCCGATTCTCGACCACGAAGGTCAGCAGACAGGCCCCGTCGCGCTGTTCGGCCGCGTTCAGTTCGATCCGCAGGCCAGCCCTGTTGTCAGCCGTGTCACCGGCGGTCAGCGGCGCGGCGGCAAGAGCACCGAGGCCGGTCAGAAGAAGCGGCAGCCAGATCCTGCGGGTCATCGCATCTGTCCTTTCGCGATCCCGGCCACTGTCGCCAGTGTCGGGCGGGGCGGATGGTCTTGGGTGGCAGGTCGCGCCGGATTCTGCAAGCCCGCCCCGATCCTGAACGGCAACAGCCGCGCCCGGTTGGGCGCGGCTGTCAAAACTCGTGCGGAATTCTGTTCCCGTATCAGGCCAGCGACGAATCGATGCCCTTGCAGGCTTCGACCAGACCTTTCACGGCGTTCACCGAGCTGTCGAACATCGCCTGTTCGTCGCTGCTCATGCGGATGTTCACGACCCGCTCGATACCGCCGGCGCCGATCACGGTGGGCACACCGACATAAAGCCCGTCGAGCCCGAGCGCACCGTCCACATAGGCCGCGCAGGGCAGCACCCGTTTCTGGTCTTTCAGATAGGCCTCGGCCATCTCGATGGCGCTGGTGGCCGGGGCATAGAAGGCCGATCCGGTTTTCAGCAGGTTGACGATCTCGGCGCCGCCGTCGCGGGTGCGCTGCACGATCGCGTCCAGTTTTTCCTGGCTGGTCCAGCCCATCTTGACCAGATCGGGCAGCGGGATGCCCGCGACGGTCGAGTAGCGCGCCAGCGGCACCATGGTGTCGCCGTGGCCACCCAGCACGAACGCGGTCACGTCGCGCATGGACACGTTGAATTCCTCGGCCAGGAAATGACGGAAGCGGGCCGAATCCAGCACGCCGGCCATGCCGCAGACCTTGTTGTGCGGCAGGCCCGAGAATTCGCGCAGCGCCCAGACCATCGCGTCGAGCGGGTTGGTGATGCAGATCACGAAGGCGTCGGGGGCGTTGTCGCGGATGCCTTCGCCGACCGATTTCATGACTTTCAGGTTGATGCCCAGCAGGTCATCGCGGCTCATGCCGGGCTTGCGCGGCACACCGGCGGTGACGATGCACACGTCGGCCCCGGCGATGTCCTCATAGCTCTGGGTGCCTTTCAGCGCGGCATCGAACCCTTCGGAAGGGCCGGATTCGGCGAGGTCGAGCGCCTTGCCCTGGGGGATGCCCTCGGCAATGTCGAACAGGACGACATCGCCCAGTTCCTTGATGGCTGCGAGGTGGGCGAGCGTGCCGCCGATCTGGCCCGCGCCGATCAGCGCGATCTTGGGTCTGGCCATGGGATAGGTCTCCGATCCGGTTGAAACTCGCGGATTGCCTAGTGCCAAAGCCCGCGTCGCGCAAGGGCCGCGCGGCGCGTCACGATCACGCGGACTGTTCGGATCGTGCATCCTGAGCTATGGCAAGACCCGGAATCGGAGGGAAAATGCTGGAACTGAACGCGGGATTTTTCGCTGTAGCCGCCCCGGCGGTGCTGTTTGCCGGCATATCCAAGGGCGGTTTCGGCTCGGGCGCGGCTTTTGCATCCGCCGCGATTCTGGCGCTGGTGCTGGAGCCGGGGCAGGCGCTGGGCGTGATGCTGCCGCTGCTGATGCTGATCGACGCCGCGACCCTGGGCCCTTACTGGCGCCAGTGGAGCGCCCCGGACGCGCGGCTGCTGATTCTGGGCGCGGTGCCCGGTGTGGCGCTGGGCGCGCTGTTCTATACCCGGGCCGATGCCGATCTGCTGCGGCTGCTGATCGGGGCGGTATCGGTGGGTTTCGTGTTCTGGCAACTGGCGCGGGCGCGTGGCTGGATGCGTTTGCAGGAGGCCGATCTGCCGATCTGGGCCGGGGCGCTGGCCGGCGCGGTTGCCGGGTTCACCAGCTTTGTCAGCCATGCGGGCGGGCCGCCGGCGGCGGTATGGCTGTTGTCGCGCGGACTGTCCAAGACCACCTATCAGGCAACGACGGTGGTGTTGTTCTGGGCGGTCAATATCGCCAAGGCGATCCCCTATGCCCTGCTCGGCCTGTTCACCGCGCAGACTGCGCTGGCCAACCTCGCATTGGCGCCATTTGCATTGCTGGGGGCGTGGGCCGGGGTGCGCGCGCACCGGCTGGTGCCGGAGCGGCTGTTCTTTGCCATCACCTACGTGTTGCTGTCCGTGACCGGCACCAAGCTGATCGTCGACGCGCTGACCTGAACCGTCACGGCGCGCTCAGGCGTCGTTGCCCTTGGCAGGGAGCGCCTCGGCCAGGGTTTCGTAGGATTGCCCGGATGCGACCAGGCAGGTCACGCCGGTCGGCAGGGTTACGGTGATGGTCCAGGAGCCGGTTTCCTGCGAGGCGAACACCTCGACCACCGCGTTGTTCGAGCCCAACCCGATGCTTTGCCGGGTTTCGCCGTAACTGTTTGCGAGCCGTTCAAGGACCAGGTTGCGGGGGGCGCAATGGCGACCGTCTTCCGCGGATGCCATTTTCGCCGCCAGTGCCGCCGCGCAGATCCCGAACCCCAGCATGAGCCCCTTGATGCCTGTCATCGTACTGCCCTTTCGATAGCTGGTTCCGATGACCAGAAAGCCTGCCGGGCAGGTGCTGCAATATGGTTAACGGTGCGTTCGGCCCCGTTGTCGTGCTAATTTGCTGCGCTGCGGCGATTCGCCCTTGAACTTTCCGCTCAAAAATGCCCCTTTCCGCGCAACATTGTGACTCAACTGCCATAACCGGAGACCTCATGGACCCGCAAACCCGCCCGTTCCGATCGGTTCTCTATATTCCCGGCTCAAAGCCGCGCGCGCTGGACAAGGCCCGCGGGCTGCCGGTGGATGCGGTCATTTTCGATCTCGAGGACGCGGTGACCGCCGAGGAAAAGGTGAACGCGCGCGACACCCTGAAAGAGGCGCTGGCGCAGGGCGGGTACGGCGACCGGGTCAGGATCGTGCGCATCAACGGGCTGGACACCGAATGGGGCGCCGACGACGCTGCCGCCGTGTGTGACATGGACGCCGACGCGGTACTGTTGCCCAAGGTGGGCGCCGCCGCCGATATCGACGCGCTGACCGCGATCACCGGCGATCTGCCGGTCTGGGCGATGATGGAAACGCCACTGGGTATGCTGAACGCTGCCGAAATCGCCGCCCACCCGCGCCTGCAGGGCATGGTGATGGGCACCAACGATCTGGCCAAGGAGCTGAACACGCG
>CAYGNB010000020.1:0-8506 GCA_964351135.1 uncultured Rhodobacterales bacterium
ATCTGGTGGGCGAGGACGTGCTGATCACCGGCGCCGGGCCGATCGGCATCATGGCCGCCGCCGTGGCCCGGCATGTGGGCGCGCGGCATGTGGTGATCACGGATGTGAACCAGCAGCGGCTGGATCTGGCCGCGCAAGTGGTGGACGTGGTGCCGGTGAACGTGGCGCGGCAGGAGCTGCGCGAGGTCGAAGGCGCGTTGAAAATGCAGGAAGGGTTCGACGTGGGGCTGGAAATGTCCGGCAACCAGGCAGCGCTGGACCAGATGGTCGAGACGCTGGTGATGGGCGGGCGCATCGCGCTGCTGGGCATCCCGCCGGGCAAATCCCCGGTCGACTGGTCGCGCATCGTGTTCAAGGCGATCACGATCAAGGGCGTCTATGGCCGCGAGATATTCGAGACCTGGTACAAGATGATCGCAATGCTGCAGAACGGGCTGGACGTTTCCGGGGTGATCACCCACCGGTTCGGGGTCGATGAATTCGAAGCGGGGTTCGCGGCGATGCGATCTGGTAGTTCCGGCAAGGTGGTGCTGGACTGGACCGGATAGCGGCTCTGCCGGGCTGAAAACCGGGGCGGGTCGGGGGCTCTGCCCCCGCCGCCCCTGCGGGCGGCTCCCCCGGAGTTTTTCCGGCAAGATGAAGAGGTGCGCGATGGCGCTGGAATCGATAATCGGGGCGATCGGGCATACGCCGTCGGTCTGGCTGGACGGTATGGTGGCGGCGCGGGGGCTGGAAGGGCGGATCCTGGCCAAGCTGGATTACCTCAACCCCGGCTTTTCCAAGAAGGATCGCGCCGCGCTGGGGATCATCCGCGCGGCGCGGGCGTCCGGAGCGCTGGCGCCGGGACAGACGGTGGTGGAACTGACCAGCGGCAACATGGGCACCGGGCTGGCCATTGTCTGCGGGCAGATGGGGCACCCGTTCGTGGCGGTAATGAGCCGCGGCAATTCCGAGGAACGGGCCCGGATGATGGCGGCGCTGGGGGCCGAGGTCGTGCTGGTGGACCAGGCGCCGGGCGGGCAGCCGGGGCAGGTGTCGGGGGCCGATCTGGAACTCGTCGAGGCCGAGGCGCAGAGGCTGACGCAGGCGCGGCGCGCGTTCCGGGCCGACCAGTTTTGCCATCCGGGGAATAGCGGCGCACATTTCGATACCACCGGGCCGGAATTGTGGGCGGATTCAGAGGGCACGCTGACCGCATTCGCGGATTTCGCCGGGTCGGGCGGCACCTATGCCGGCTGCGTGCGGGCGCTGAAGGCATGTAACCCGGCATTGCGCGGCTATCTGGTCGAACCCGACGGTGCGGCTGTGCTGGCCGGCGCGGATCTGAGCACGCCCGGCCACCCGATCCAGGGCGGCGGCTATGGCATGGGGGACCTGACGCTGCTGGCGGAGGCGCCGGTGGACGGCTATTTGTCGGTGACCGGGGCGCAGGCGCGTGACGCGGCCCGCGCGCTGGCACGCGAGGCCGGGATATTTGCCGGATTTTCGTCCGGCGCAAACCTGGCCGCAGCACTGCAACTGCTGGCGGGGCCGGAACGCGGTGGCACGGTGGCCATCCTCATCTGCGACAGCGGTCTGAAATACCTGTCCACAGATCTCTGGGATTGAGGCCGGTCAGACAACGACAGCGCGCGAAACCTGATCTCCGACGCCGAACACGCGTTTGTAACGTTCGATTTCATCGGGTGGGCCCATCGCCTTCTCCGGATTGTCGGACAGTTTCACCGTCGGTCGCCCGTCCGCGGCCACCGCCTTGCACACGAGACTGAACGGCGCGAGCGCATCGCCCGGTACCAGACCACGGAAATCGTTGGTCAGCAGCGTGCCCCAGCCGAACGAAACCAGCGCGCGGTCGGCAAAGCGTGCGTGCAGCTTTTCGATGGTGTCCACATCCAGCCCGTCCGAGAAGATGATCCGTTTTTTCGTCGGGTCCTCGCCACGGGACCGCCACCATTCGATCGCGATTTCCGCACCCTCGGCAGGGTCGCCGCTGTCGACGCGGATGCCGGTCCAGCCGGCCAGCCAATCGGGCGCGTTTTCCAGAAACCCTCTGGTTCCGTACGTGTCGGGCAGGATGATGCGCAGGTTGCCGTCATGTTCCTCATGCCAGTCCGACAGCACCTCGTAGGGCGCGCGCGCCAGGTCTTCGTCGGTTTCGGCCAGCGCGCTGTAGACCATCGGCAGTTCATGGGCGTTGGTCCCGATTGCCTCGACCTCGCGGCGCATGGCAATCAGGCAGTTCGACGTGCCCACGAACTTGTCGCCCAGCCCTTCGATCATCGCCTGCACGCACCAGTCCTGCCACAGGAAGGAATGGCGCCGCCGCGTTCCGAAATCGGCGATGCCCAACCGGTCGATCACACGCAGGCGTTCGATCTTTTCCCAGACGCGGGTCATCGCGCGGGCATAGAGCACCTTCAGTTCGAACCGTCGCATATCGTGCAGCACCGCACGCGAGCGAAGCTCCATCAGTACCGCCAACGCGGGGATTTCCCACAACATCACCTCGGGCCAGGCACCTTCGAAGGTCAGTTCATACTGATCGCCCCGGCGTTCCAGATAATAGGGCGGCAGGCGCAGCCCCTCGAACCATTCCATGAAATCCGGGCGGAACATCTGGCGTTTGCCATAGAAAGTGTTGCCGCGCAGCCAGGTGCTTTCGCCGCGCGACAGCGACAGCGACCGGATGTGATCGAGCTGTTCGCGCAACTCGCCCTCGTCGATCAGCCTGGCCAGCGGCACCGTGTCGGTCCGGTTGATCAGCGAAAAGGTCACCCGCGTGTCCGGCCGGTTGCGAAACACGGACTGACACATCAGCAGCTTGTAGAAATCAGTGTCGATCAACGACCGGATGATCGGATCGATCTTCCATTTGTGATTGTAGACGCGGGTTGCAATATCCACGGCGCGGCCTCGATAGTTCGGTCTCCGCCTGATACGCTAGCGCGAAGCCGGAAACCATGCAAAATCAACCGACCGCGCAACACCCGCGGCCGGCGACGCAACGGGCAAGCGCCGCCACCAGATCGGCGCGCGACACCGGTTTGGTCAGGAAACCGTCCATCCCTGCGGCAAGACAGGCGTTGCGATCCGAGTCGAACGCGTTGGCGGTCAGCGCGATGATGACGGGCTGCCGCACTGGTGCCGCCCGGATGCGCCGCGCAGCCTCGGGTCCGTCGATACCCGGCATGGACATGTCCATGAAGATCACGTCCGGCGGCGCGCCGAGCGCCATTTCGACCGCCTGCAGCCCGTCATGGGCAAAATCGAGGTCCAACGGCTGGCCGGCCAGAAGTTTCTTGACCAGCATCCGGTTCACCCGGTTGTCCTCGGCCACGAGCACGCGCAGACCGGCAGGCAAGTCCGGCAGACCGCCGCGCCCGGTGGGCGGCGCCGCGCCCGCGCAGCGGCCAACCGGGACCGTCAGGGTAAAACACGACCCGCGCCCCGGCGCCGATTGTACGCTGATGGTGCCACCCATCGCCTCGGCCAGCAGGCGCGAAATGGTCAGGCCCAGCCCGGTGCCGCCGAACCTGCGGGTGGTGCTGGCCTCGGCCTGGGAAAACCGCTCGAAAACATGGCCGATCTTGTCGGCATCGATGCCGATCCCGGTATCGGAAACGGCGACTTCGAGCAGATCGGCCCCGTTCTCCTGCCGCAAACGCACCCGAACCATGATCCCGCCGGTCTCGGTGAACTTGACGGCATTCCCCACCAGATTGACCAGGATCTGCCGCAACCGCCCGTCATCGGCACGGACATGCGCGGGCAACCCGGCCGGCAGGTTCAGGTCCAGTGACAGTCCCTTGTCGGCCGCCTGCGGTTCGAGCAGGCGCACGGCGTCGGCAATGCAGGCGCGCAGGTCGAAGTCGGTCGGATTCAGTGCCATCCGGCCCGCATCCAGCCGCGACAGGTCGAGCACATCGTTGAGGATGCGCAACAGCGATCCCGCCGAGCTTCGGATGGTTTCCGCGTTCTGGCGCTGGCCGCTGTCCAGATCGGTTTCACACAAGAGATCGGCCATGCCGATCACACCGTTCATCGGCGTGCGGATCTCGTGGCTCATGGTCGCCAGAAATTCGGCCTTGGCACGCGCGCCCTCTTCGGCCGCCTGTTTGGCTGCGACCAGTTCCCGGCTCTGCGCCAGCAGCGCACGGGTGTCGCGCCGGCCGCGCCGGAACCCGCGCTGCACGGAATCGATACAGGTCGCCACCATCATGCCCAGCGTCAACGTCCCGATTGCGTTCATGGCGAACCCCGCGCTGCGGTTGCTCGCACCGAGCCAGTCTCCGACAAAGAAGAGCAGCGCCGTGGCGGAATAGATCGACAGGCGGGCAAAGGCGGCCGCGGGGTGGAACGGCATCACCAGCCCGGCATTCACCGCCGCCCCCGCCAGAAAAGCGACAGCGAACAAGGGCGATTCGCCGCTGACGTCGCCATACCAGGACATTCCTACGCAAACGGCGATGGTGCAGGCCTGAAACCCGGCGGTAACGGCGCTGACCGCCGCCTCGCGACGGCGCGATGCCCCGGCATCGAGACGACGTTCCATGCCACGCAGATAGGCGCAGTCGATGATTTCCCCGCTCAGCGCCACCAGCACCGCAACCAGTCCGCTGACCGGCCCGTTGGTCAGAAACAGCACCACACCGCCGATAAAGGTAATGATCTGCCGGCTGGCGAAATGGCGCACCCGGCCGCGGGCATAGCGGATCAGCAGGCCACGGCGGCTAAACCGGCCCTCATGCTCTTCCAGCTGCTCGACAAGCTCTTCGGCTTCTGCCGTGGCCTGCTGCGACATGACCTACCCCGGATCGGCTACGCATCCGTTCCGAGCTTAGGTCACGCCGGGTTAACAAATTGCCACCGGCGCTCAGACGAGGGAAACACCGGCCTGTTGCATCGCATCGCGCGCCACCGCCAGCGATCCGTCCAGATCGATCGCGCGGCAGAGATCCTCGCGCACGGTCACCCCGAACCCGAGCCGCGCCGCATCAACCGCCGAGAAATGCACGCAGAAATCGGTGGCCAGCCCGACCAGAACCAGCGCGTCGATCCCGCGTGTGCGCAGGTATCCTTCCAGCCCCGTGGGCGTCGTCCGGTCATTCTCGAAAAAGGCGGAATAGCTGTCGATGCCGGGGCGGAACCCCTTGCGAAGGATCAGGTCCCCATCCACCCGCAGGCGCGGGTGAAACGCCGCGCCATCGCTGCCCTGGACACAGTGATCGGGCCACAGCACCTGGGTGCCATAGCCCATCTCGACCGTATCGAACGGAGCCTTTCCCGGATGCGAGGATGAAAAGGATGAATGCCCCGCCGGGTGCCAGTCCTGGGTCAGGATCACGGTATCGAAATCGTTCATCAGCGCGTTGATGCCGTCCACGATCTCATCACCGCCGGGCACGGCCAACGCGCCACCGGGGCAGAAATCGTTCTGCATGTCGATCACGATCAGGGCCTGGGTCATGGGCGTCTCCTTCCTGCATCTCAGGGGTAGGCGGCGCACGCGGCCGCGTCAATGCGGCCCTTGCGGGTTCGCCCCCACACACTTAGATCGCGGCCATGCATGTAATCGCCGCCCTCTATCACTTCACCCGGTTCGACGACCCCGCCGCGCTGAAACCGGCGCTCGAAACCCTGTGCGCCGACCAGAGCGTGAAAGGCACGCTGCTGCTGGCGCAAGAGGGCATCAACGGCACCATCGCCGGACCGCGCGCCGGTATCGACGCGGTGCTGGCCCATATCCGCGCCCTGCCGGGTTGCGCCAGGCTGGACTGGAAAGAGGCAACCAGCGACGCCCCGCCCTTCCCCCGCCTCAAGGTGCGGCTGAAACGCGAAATCGTCACCATGGGCCAGCCGCAGGTGGATCCGCGCGCCGGCACCGGCCACTATGTCGATCCCGCCGACTGGAACGACCTGATCCGCCAGCCCGACGTCGCGGTGATCGACACACGCAACGACTACGAAATCGCCATCGGCACCTTCGACGGCGCGATCGACCCCGAAACCGAAAGCTTCCGGGACTTCCCCGCCTGGTGGGAAAGGAACCGCGACAGGTTCCACAACAAACGGATCGCCATGTTCTGCACCGGCGGCATCCGCTGCGAGAAATCCACCAATTACCTGCTGGGTCAGGGCGTCGAGGACGTGTTCCACCTCAAGGGCGGCATCCTGCGCTATCTCGAGGAAATCCCCGAAACCGACAGCACCTGGCAGGGCGAATGCTTCGTCTTCGACAACCGCGTCAGCGTTGGCCACGGCCTGCGCCGGGGGCCACACCTTCTCTGCCACGGCTGCCGCCGGCCGATCCTGCCCGGGGACAAGACCCGCCCGGAATACGAAGAGGGCGTATCCTGCCACCTCTGCATCGGCGAAACCAGCGAGGCCGACAAGGCCCGCTTCCGCGAACGGCAGAAACAGATCTCGCTGGCCCGCGCGCGCGGCGAAACACACCTGGCCGGGCAGTGACCGGCCCCTTCCTCTTGCCATAAATATCCCCGCCGGAGGCTCCCAGCGTGGACCCGCGCGGCAGCCTTGCAAAATGGGGATCAGACCGCCGCCACCGGGCGCGGGCGCGCCCGCAGCAACAGCATCGCCACGATCGCGATATTCAGACCGTTCCACGCAATCCCGTTGACAAAGGCCAGCTGGTAACTGCCGCTCAGGTCATAGATCCAGCCCGACAGCCAGCCACCCAACGCCATCCCGAAAATGGTCATCATCATGACGAACCCCACGCGCGCCCCGGCTTCGCGAGCGGGCATGAATTCACGCACCACCAGCGCATAGGACGGCACGATCCCGCCCTGCGACAGCCCGAATACGGCGCTGACCAGATAGAGCGGCACCATTCCGTCCCACGGCAGGTAGAGAAACAGCGCGATACATTGCAGCACCGACCCGGCCAGCAGCGTCGCCACGCCGCCCAGCCGATCTGCCACCAGCCCCGAGATCACCCGGCTCACCACCCCGCCCAGCAACATCAGCGACAGCATCTCGGCCCCCACGGCGGGGCCATAGCCCAACCCGACGCAATAGGCGACGATATGCACCTGCGGCATCGACATCGCCACGCAGCAGGCGATGCCCGCCAGGCCCAGCAGCCATTGCAACGCCCGTGGTGACAACCCCGTGCTGCGACGGTTACCGGCCGATGCCGCCTCGGCCACCCCGTGCGCCTCGGCGGGCACCCGCCGCCGCAACAGCAGCGACAGCGGCACCAGCGCCGCCAAGGTCACCACGGCCAGCACCAGATAGACCTGCCGCCAGCCGCTTTCGGCCAGCAGACCCGCCAGCAGCATCGGCCAGATCGCCCCGGACAGGTAATTGCCGCTGGCCACCAGCGCGACCGCGATACCGCGCCGGCGCAGGAACCAGTGCGAGATATCGGCAATCAGCGGACCGAAACCGACCCCGGTTCCGATCCCCAGCCCCAGATGGACCAGCGACAGCACAAATATCGACGGCGCCAGAACCGCCAGCCCATAACACGCCGCGCTCAGCATCGCGGCGCCGATCAGCGCCAGCGTCACCCCGAACCGGTCCACCACCCGCCCGATCAGCAGGTTGCCCAACGCAAAGCCGACCATGGTCAGCGTATAGGGCAGCGACGCCTCGGCCCGTCCCGCGCCGAACTCGGCCTCGACCGCGGGCAGGATCACGATCACCGCCCACATGCCCACATTGGCCACCGAGGCGATCAGCAATGTGATCGCCAGCCGGAACCAGGAATAGCCGCTGTCGTGGATCTGCGCTTGGGTCATGCGGCCACGCTAGGCAGCAAGGCGCGCCCGCGCAACCGCAACCGATCTCTCGGGCCGCTCCCCTGAACTGGCGCAACCGGCCACCGCCCCCTAGACTGGCTGCATGGAGGACGGGGCTGATCAGGACAGGGCTTTGCCGGCGGCGCTCGTGCTTGGCGCGGCGGTGCGCCCCGATGGGAGCCCGTCGCAGGCCCTGCGCCGCCGGACGGCCCACGCGATTACCCTGTTCCACCAAGGCCATGTGGGGGTCATCATCGGCTGCGGCGGTCTGGGCGACCACCCTCCGACCGAGGCCGAGGCGATCCGCCGGACCTGTCGCGATTCAGGCCTGCCCGACGCGGCGGTTCATCTCGAGGACCGGTCGACCAACACGGCCGAAAACCTGCGTAACGCGCGTCCGATCCTCGACCGTATCGGGGTCGCCAGAGTCGTGATCGTCACCGACCGCTACCACGCACCGCGCGCCCGGCTGACCGCCCGACGGTTCGGCCTGGATGCCCGCCTGTCCTGCCCGCCCCCCGGCGATGCGCCGACACTGAACAGGCTCAGGACGCAGTTGCGCGAACTGCCCGCCTGGCTGTGGTATGCCGTGACCGTATGGCGTTAGCAGCGCCGCGCTAGCGGACCACGTGCACCGCGCAGGCCGCGTGACGCACAACCTGGGCCGCAGTCGAACCCAGTAACAGGTCCTGCATTCCGGGGCGATGCGACGCGATGATGATCAGGTCCGGCCCGTTCTGCTC
>CAYGNB010000020.1:8606-10351 GCA_964351135.1 uncultured Rhodobacterales bacterium
GTAACATCGCGTTCAGAGTCGAACGAGATCGGGACGAGAATGTTGTGATACATTGCCTTTGCCTCCGTTGTTTCCCGGCAAGCTTGCCCCGGCCCCGCGGCCCGGACCATGATCCATGTCAGCTATTGGCGCCGAAATTGGCTGCCACATCGTACATAACCGGCTCGAAACTCTTGCAGAGTTCGGCAATCTCGCGGTTGCGGGCGCGCATTTCGTCGCTGCGCAGCATCGCCTGGAAATCCTCGCGCCGTTTCCACTGAGAATAGTTGGCGATCCGCGTCTGGGCGTCGTTCACATGCAGCCCCGCGCCCAGGAAACCCGGCTGTTTCGAAATGAAGGACGCATAGGCATCGTTCAGCGCGTCCAGCAGATCCTGACAGGTGCCCGGTGTCATCTCGAACGTGGTGATTACCGTCTGCACGTTGTTATCAGCGGATATCGTCAGCATCGGGACCTCCCATTTCTCCGGTCGAGCGTATCATAACCGCACAAGCATTGCGCCGACTTCCTGCACCAGCTGCGCGACTTCGTCATGGGCCGGGTTCCTGGGCGCCTCCTGCGCCGCACGCCCCTGTCCCAATGTCTCGGCATAAACCACCCGGTTGGCCATGATCGCATCCAGCCGGTCGGCATCCATCTCTGCCAGTTTTGCGGCCACGTCGGCACCCAGCCGTGTGCCGGATCTCGCGCGGGTCATGACCAGCACCGCCGGCACGTGTTCACGCGCGGCAAGATCCAACACCGCCTCGACCGCCCACAGATCCACATGCGATGAGGCCACCGGCACCAGCACCAGATCCGCTGCTTTCAGCGCCGGACGCAGATCGCTATCCGCCTTGGGCGGCGTATCGATGATGACCACATCGTGACGCCCGGCCAGCTTGCGACTTTCATAAGGCACGCCCCAGGCCGACGCCGTCGAAAACTCGATCTCGGCACCGTCAACGCCGCCGTCCAGACGCGCCATGTACCAGCGCCCGGCGCTGCCTTGCGGGTCGGTATCCACCAGCGCAGCTGATCGGCCTTCGCGCGCAAACCCCACGGCCAGGTTCACCGCCAGCGTGGTCTTGCCGGCGCCACCTTTCTGCTGTGCAATCGTGATGACATGTCCCAAACGGCAGCTCCCCGGTTGCGGACCAGATTAACGGCAACCGGAACCGGCGCAACGCCCAAATCGACGCGACCCACCGATGGTAACGCCCCGTTAACCCTGACGCGAAACCATGCGCGGCGGAGGAGGAATCATGCGCCGCCTGTCTGCCATCCTGCTGACCTGCTTCGCTCTGGCCGGACACGCCGATGCCGGCGCCTGGCTGCAAGAGCGGGGAAAGACCTTCCTGTCGCTGGGCGGCAGCGCTTTCGGCAACCGCTATGCGCTGGAACAGGAGTATCGGGTCTATGCCGAATACGGCGCCTTTCCCCGGCTTACACTGGGGCTCGACATCAACGAAAAGCCTCAACTGGCCGGACACGCGCTTGCCTTTGCGCGACTGCCGCTGCCGTCACCGTGGGAGCAAACGAAACTCGCCGCCGAAATCGGCGCGGGCGTCCATCATCTCGAATATTACCTCGGCGACACACCCGAATTCTACCCCATGTACAAGGCGACACTGGCCCTTGGCCGGGGCTTCCAGATCCCCTGGGGCGGCGGCTGGGCCGCCCTCGATCTCGCTGCCGAACGGCGCGTCGGCCTGTCCGATCCCGTTTTCAAGCTCGATGCAACGCTGGGCATGTCCTCGGGCCCC
>CAYGNB010000020.1:10451-18037 GCA_964351135.1 uncultured Rhodobacterales bacterium
GCGGATCCCTTGCCGGGGTCGGCGTACGGCATGTCATGATTCCGCGACCCGTTCCCGTCCACGATCTCGCCCCGCGCGACAACGGATTCGACGTGGCGCGCCTGCGCGCCGAACGGCAACCGATTGTCAGTCTCGATGTTCCAGACCACGGCGGTGCTGTTCTGCTTGTGCTCGACCCGCAGGGGGTTGGCCGCCTGCTGGTCCACTGCGTGAAACGAATTGCCGGTGAACGTCACGTTCTTGAACCTCGAATAATCCAGATCGGCAAATGAGGTGTCCACCCGCTCGACCCGGTCGATATTGCCGTTGATACTGCGGAACCGGTTTCCACTGATATTGACGCCATTCAGATAGTGCCCCGACCCGTGCGGCTTGATCACGATATAGCTGAACCACGGCGCCACATCCCCCGATAGAAAGATATTGTCGGTAATGTTCATGGCGCTGAATGAATAGCCCGAAGTAAACTTCGGGGTCGCATCGCGTTCGTTGGTCCACTCGATGAAACAATTGTCGATGTAGTTGCCGGTGATCGTGGCGCTGGTGTGGTTCGCTGCAATGATGAGACCGGCGCTGCGCACCCCGTTGGCAACACCGTCGCCCTGAAAGAAATGGTTACCGATCACCACGCTGTTGCCACCCGCCAGCAGCGCGAAATGCCTGAACCGGGTGGCGCGGCAGTTCCGCAGCTTCACATCGTTGGAATTGGCGTTGATCGCGATCGACGTCCGGTCCGACACATCCTTGGAGTCCTCGTCCGACAGGAACTGGCAGCGGTCGATCAGCATGCCCTGACATCCGCTGCCGATCGAGGTTACGGCACGGTTCTTAGGCCGGTTTATGAAACAGTCACGCAGATGGAATACCGACCCGCCGCGCGCCAGCCGGATACCGCTGCTGTAGCCCTGGCACTGAAGCTCGACATCCGCGATCACGAATTTTGACAGGCTGCTGAACCCGCTGAAATCAAGCATGTATTTGAAGTTTCGGAAGGTGAAATTCTGCCGCCCGGCAGCGTCGTAGAGAGGAGCGTTCAGCGTCACCTCTCCGGCGCCGACATTGACCGATTTCACATAGATCTCGCGCCCGACGCCCGATCCCGACACCCGCGCGCCGACCTGGATGTTGGACGCATTGCTCACTGCGGTCAGCTTCTTGGAATCCGACGGATCATAGGTGGCATAGGACGTGACCGAGTCGATTGCCCAATCCGAAGAGGAGGACGCAACCAACTGCCCGTTGCGGATCACCCGGCGCGTGGCATAGCTGGATTTGTTCGGCACCGCCGCCTGCATGTCGATCGGGCCGGTGACAGTGATCTTGCGGCCGCACAGATCCAACGATTCGTGATCGGAGTTGTTCAGCAACGCCTGAAAGGCCTTCCTGAACGCCAGTTCCTCATCCTTGAAGGCCTCTGCATAGGTGGCATAGTCGAAGCTGCCCGTCAGCAGCAGCATCTTGCTGGCGGGCATGACGACCTTGCCCTCGAACCGCACCGGCACGTCGATGGTCACGTCCTTGTTCAGCTTGTAGGTTCCGCGAGGCACCAACAACGTGCGCCCCTTCGCGGCCGAGTTGGCGGCGGTAAATGCGGCGCTGTCATCGGTACTGCCATCGCCTATGGCGCCATAATCGCGCACGTCGACGACGCTGATCATCTCGCGGATAAACTCGTTCGTGACATCCCTGATTTCAATGTCATCGATCCGAACCACGCCGCCGCTGTCGCCGGTCAGATCCAGGCCGAAATGGCCGTAATCGGCATCAACGCCCCACGCCATGTCCACGCCCGACCGCGCTCCGGTGCCGACAATCGCCGATACTTCTACAATCTCGCCATATCGGGACAGCGCAACCGACGGGCCGGTCTCATCCACGCCCCCCAGATGCGATCCGTTGCTCTTGCCGGCCCAACCCGCAATGCGCACCGAAGGCAGGTTGCCGCTCATCGCCTTCACCCGCGCGGTGATACGCAGGTAGCATCCCGGCAGGATGGGGGTTTCCCCCATGAACCGCAGTTTCTGGGTGGCCTGAACTTTCAGCAATTCGAGGCAGCCACCGAAATCCTGATCCGCCGGCACAAAGGCGGCGTCGGTCGAACCCGAATAGGTATCGGACCCCGGCGTCCCGTTCCCGCTCGACCATTGACCCAAACCATCCTCGAACGCGGACGGCATCAGTTCAACGCCGTTGGTGATCGCCATGTTCATCCCAATCCCTTTCCCATTTCGCGCGCAGGTCCCTGTGAACCCGGCATGAAGATCGTCCCGACGCCGGGCAGCCCCGAACGCGAGGAAAGGGAAGTAATACCGAACCGTTAAGGGGCTCTCATGGCACCGTCACGGTGCCCGTTGCGCGCAGGCGGCCCGGCGGCGCGAAAGCCGCCGGGCCGGAGCCGTTCGTGGTGTTTGGTTAATCGCCGGCCGGGGCCGACGCGTCAGGCCAGTTCGCCCGCCAGCGCCGCGTCGATCAGCGCCACGGTTTCGTCCACCCCGTAAAGCGCGATGAACCCGCCAAACCGCGGCCCCTGCGAAGCGCCGAGCAGCACCTCGTACAGCGCCTTGAACCAGTCGCGCAGCGGATCGAACCGGTCGCGACCGACAGCGTAGACCACCGATTGCAGTGCCTCGTCCTCCAGCGCACCGTCATAGCGCGCCAGCTCGCCGCGCAGCGCCTCCAGCGCCTCGCGTTCCTTGGCGGTCGGTGCGCGGTAAACCCTTGTCGGCTTTACGAAATCGTTGAAATACCGCACCGCGTGCTCGGCCGCCGCGTCCATGTCCGGGTTGCTCTCGGGCGTTGCCTCGGGCGCGTAGCGGTTGATAAAGCCCCAGAGCCGCTCCTTGTTCCCGGCGCCGGATACGGACGCCAGGTTCAACAGCATCGCGAACGGCACCAGCATGTTCGACTCCGGTACATCGCCACCGTGAATATGCCACACCGGGTTGTTCAACTGCGCCTTCAGATCCTGCCCCGGATAGGCGCGCAACTGCTGGTGATATTCGTCCACCGCTTTCGGGATCACGTCGAAATAGAGCCGCTTGGCGGTCTTCGGCTTCTGGTACATGAAATAGGACAGGCTTTCGGGCGCGGCATAGCGCAGCCACTCCTCCATGCTCAGCCCGTTGCCCTTGGACTTGGAAATCTTTTGTCCGTGCTCATCGTTGAACAGCTCATAGCTGAGCGATTCGGGCGGCTGTTTTCCAAGCGCTCGGCAGATCTTGGACGATTGCGTAACCGAATCTATCAGGTCCTTGCCCGACATCTCGTAATCCACGCCCAGCGCCGCCCAACGCAGCGCCCAGTCGGGTTTCCACTGCATCTTGACGTTGCCGCCCGTCACCGGCAGCTCGACCCGCTCACCATCCGGTTCTTCGTAGACGATCGTACCGCGGTCCACGTTGCGCTCCAGCGTCGGTACCTGCAACACATGGCCCGTTTTGGGGCTGATCGGCAGGAACGGAGAATAGGTCGCCTGCCGCTCGGCGCCCAGCGTCGGCAACATGATCTCCATGATCTTGTCGAACCGTTCCAGAGCCACCAACAGCATCTCGTCGAACCTGCCCGAACTGTAATAGTCGGTCGCGCTGGCGAATTCGTAATCGAACCCGAAACTATCGAGAAACTCGCACAGCCGGGCATTGTTGTGCTGTGCGAAACCGTCATGGGTGCCGAACGGATCGCGCACCTTGGTCAGCGGCAGGTGCAGATCCTCGCGCAGCTCGTCCTGCATCGGCACATTGCCCGGCACCTTGCGGAACCCGTCCATGTCGTCCGAAAAACAGATCAGCCGTGTCGGAATGTCGCTCATCTGCTCGAACGCATGCCGCACCATCGAGGTACGCGCGACCTCGCCGAAGGTGCCGATATGCGGCAGTCCCGACGGACCATACCCGGTCTGAAACAGCACATAACCCTTTTCGGGCGGCCCGTTGCGATAGCGTTTCAACACCCGCCGCGCTTCCTCGAAAGGCCAGGCCTTGGACGCAAGGGCGGTATCGCGCAACTGAGACATGTCGTTCTCCGGGATTTGGCCGCTGCGGCGCGGCGATGCGCCGCTACCTATTGTGCCGGGGCTGAGCCGTCAATAATCTGCACGGCAACGGAACTTCCCGAAAGGCCAGCCCCTTGAGCAACTCAGACACCCACGTGCTTTCCGCGCAGGACTGCCTCGTGGCCATGATGGTCACCGTCTCCGCATCCGACGAAAACATCCGCACCTCGGAACTGGTCAAGATCCAGTCGGCGGTCAACAACCTGCCGATCTTTGCCGAATACGATATCGACCGCATGAACGTGGTATCGCAAATCGTCTTTGACCTGATCGAGCAAGAGGACGGGCTCGACGCGCTGTTCGGGCTGATCCGCGAAAACCTGCCAGAGCGGCTCTATGAAACCGCCTATGCGCTGGCCTGCGATGTGGCCGCCGCCGATGGCACTGTCGCCGGACCGGAAAACCGGCTGCTGGAAGAGATGCGGTACGAACTGAACATCGACCGGTTGCACGCGGCGGCGATCGAACGCGGCGCGCGTGCGCGGCACCTGACCTGAACGACCCGCACCTAGCTGCCGTAGATCGTCCCCCATCGCTCCAGCAACCGGGCCTGCAACATCCGCGCCCGGCTGTTCCATTCGCGCGCGCCCTCCGGCCGTTCGCGGTCGGCGCGGGCGATGCGAGCGCGGCGCTCCATGTCGGCGCTGAAGATGGCAAAGGCCATTTCCCGCCCGTCCGCCGCGGTAAGAAATCCACCCAGCCCGGACACGAAGTTGAGCGTACCGGTCTTGGCGTCGACCTTGACAGGATGGTCGTCGACAATGCGGCCGCGCTGATCGCGCATTCCGATCGGTTTCAGCAATGGCCGCAGGATACCCTTCCGCCGGGCCTGCAGCAGCGCGGACACGAGGTCATTGGGCGTCATGCGTGACGCGTCGCCCAGCCCCGAGTGATCGACCAGCGCGGTCCCGGTCATGCCGAACCGCTTTGCCGCCCATCCGTTCATGCGCGCCGCCGAGGCTTTCAGGTTCTCTGGCCGGGCACCCAGCGCCACACTCGCCGAAAGCCCCACCATCTCGGCAGTGATGTTGGTCGAGAACTTCAGCATGTCTTTCAGCATCGGGCGCAGATCCTGCGACTGGTGCCGCACGAGTTCCGAGGTGCCCTCCGGCAGCCAGGTGATCACCTGTGCGGATTTCAGCACTATCCCATGCGACCGCGCGAGCGTGCGGAACACATCCCCGGCATACAGCGCGGGTTTGCGCACCGGCAACCACCGCGCCCCACCATTGCCCAGCGCCGCCGAGGCCACGGTCCAGCGATCCACGTCGCCGCCGCTGGCATAGGTATAGATCGGCATCTTGCGCGGCTTGATCTGCATAGCGGCCATCTGCACGTCGGGCCGGTAACGTCCGGTGCGCGCGTCCATCGTGACCGAATATCCCTTGCCCGCGCGTTTCCATTCGAAATGCACCCGGTTGAAGTTCAGCGCGATACCCGACACCGCAGGGCTGTAGGCCACTTGATCGGGCTGACCCGGATCGATGCTGCGCACATGCGGCAGCATCCCGTCATGCACCAGAAACGCCCCGCGAACCTCGCGAATACCCGCCTCTTTCAGAGCTGCGGCCATTGTCGCCAGATCGTCGGTCACCAGCACCGGATCGCCACCACCCGACAGGATCAGGTCACCCTGCAGAATACCATCCTCGACCGGCCCGCTCGCCAGCAACCGGGTGGAAAACCGGTGATCGGAGCCCAGCACCTCGAGCGCATAAAGCGCGGTCAGCGTCTTGGCCACGCTGGCAGGCGGCAGACCGGCATCACCGGACGCGCTTTCCAGCATCTTGCCGGTTTCGGCATCGGCCACCGAACAGGCCACGGCGCCGGGCAGACCGTAGCGCGCGATCAACCCCTCGATTCCGCCAGCGGCCCTGGCGGCAAATCCCGCACCGCGCGCATGGGGGCGCAGCGACATCTCGGGCGCACGCGCCCAACCCGGTCCGGCCAGCGTCAGCGCGCTCAGCCCGCCCAGAAAACCCCGCCGCGTGGTGTTACCCGTCATGGGCGCACTTAACCCCAGCTTGCATCGCGGGACAAGCATACATCCTGCCGGGTTCCGCCGTCTGCACAGGGGTGCTATTTGGCACGGCATGGGGCAGGCGGTCATCCTCATGTTCGTTGCCATGTCGATGATCCCTGCCGGGGACCTCGCAGGCAAGCTGCTGACGGGCGGGCACGGTGTCGCGCCCGCCTTTGTCGGCTGGTCGCGGTTTATCCTCGGCACAATGATGATCCTGCCGTTCCTGCGTCGGATTCCGTGGGCGCTGCTGCGCGACTGGCGGATATGGCTACGGGCCATGTTTCTCGCCGGCGGCATCCTGTCGATCCAGACTGCGCTGCGGACCGCACCGATGGCCGATGTCTTCGCCGCCTTTTTCATCGGCCCGATGTTCAGCTTTGCGCTGTCTGCCCTGTTGCTGCGCGAACCCGTCGGACCGCTGCGCATCGCGTTGATGGGGCTGGGCTTTGCAGGGGTGCTGCTGGTCGCACGCCCCGGTTTCGGCGGCGCACCCGGCATCGGCTGGGCGCTGCTGGCGGGGCTGTTCTATGGCGCTTTTCTCACGGCTTCGCGCTGGTTGGCCCATCTGGGCACGGCACGGGGGCTGAGCTTCACCCAATTGCTACTGGGCGCAGTGCTGCTGGCACCCATCGGTCTGCCGCAAACACCACCGTTGACCGCGCCGGTCATCACCCTGACCGTGGCCAGCGCCGCCTTTTCGATGCTGGGCAACATGCTGCTGATCGTGGCCTATACCCGCGCGCCGGCATCGCGAATGGCACCGCTGGTCTATTTCCAGCTTATCGCGGCAACCGGGCTGGGTTGGGCCGCCTTCGGCGATCTGCCCGATACGCTGACCTGGGCCGGGCTAGCGCTGGTGATCGGAGCCGGGCTGTCTTCGGCCATGTTGCGACGCTGACCAATCGCCACGGGCGCGAATGGCGGTCGAGCTTTCATGCGTCATCGGCACGTTCACGAAACACCAGGCCGGTGGGGACGACTGCGCCAGGAGATGTGCCGCCGGACCGTCCAGCCGCGCGTGGACATAGATGCGGGCTGCCGGGGACATGCGCGCCGCTATCCGGTCACCGGGCCGGGCCAGCACGCCCACCGGCACCGTTTCCATGATCGTCCGCCAGTTCTGCCAGCGATGCAACTGGGCCAGGTTGTCGGCCCCCATCAGCCAGACGAACCGCACGCCCCGATACCGTGCCCGCAATGCCGCCAGCGTGTCGGCCGTGGCGCGGGTTCCCAGCCGCGCTTCGATATCGGTAATCACCACGCGCGGATGCCGCATCAGTTCCTGCGCTGCGTCCATGCGCGTCTCCAGCGGCGCGGGACCGCTTGTCTTCAACGGGTTGCCGGGGCTTACCAGCCACCAGATCCGGTCCAGCCCGAATCGCTTCAGCGCCTCCAGCGTGACATGCACATGGCCGGCATGAGGCGGGTCAAACGACCCGCCGAACAGCCCCACGGTCATGCCGGCGCGGGCGAACGGAACGACATGACGCATCACAGCCTCTCCCAATGGCC
>CAYGNB010000021.1:0-12257 GCA_964351135.1 uncultured Rhodobacterales bacterium
ATCAAGGCCAGCGCGGCGATATCGAAAGTAATGGGATACAACCGGGAAGACTGATCGTCTGACAATCTGACTGCGACAGCGCGTGCCTCCTGCTGGGGGCACCGGGGAGTCGTTTTGTGTCCGGCACCCGGAGGGTGCCGTCCCTGGGGGTTGGATGGCTTCATGTAAGGGAGGAAAAACATGAGACATATCAAGAGAGTAAAGGCGCTGATTGGCGCATCTTTGGTTGCGGCGTCGATGGCCGTGCCGTTGCAGGCGCAAACGACGTTGTCGTTCACCGACAACAGCGCCAATCGCGGCAGCCGCGCCGAGGCGACGAACTGGTTCGCCGACGAACTGGCCAAGCGGACGAATGGCGAGCTCAATATCGATATCCACTGGGGTGGCGCCTTGCTGAAAGGGCCGGCCGCCGCCAAGGGCGTGGGGGACGGGGTCGCCGATATGGGTCTGGTGATCGCGGTCTACAACCCGGCGCTGAACCCGGCCATGTTGCTCGCGGATCTGCCGTCCGAGTACAACGACCCCTGGGCCGCGACCCGGGCGCTGTATGAACTCAACACGACTGACCCGGCCCTGCAGAAGGAATGGGACGATCTGAACCTCAAGTTCATTACCACCATGAGCACCGGGCCGCTGCAGATGCTCTGCAACAATCAGGTGGTGACGTCGGTTGCCGATTTCGCGGGCAAGAAAATGCGGGGCATCAGCACCTATACCAAGGTGGCGCAGGATCTGGGCGCCAACATGGTTTCGGTGACCGCCTACGAAACCTATCAGGCGCTCGACACGGGTCTGATCGACTGCGCGATCTTCTATACCTACGCGATTCCGGCCTTCAAACTGCCTGAGGTGACGACCGACCTGACCACCCTGGACTGGGGCGCGTTGATGGGGATTGCCGTCGTCATGAACAAAGACAGCTGGGACGCGCTGACGCCCGAACAGCAGGCAATCGTGGAGGAGCTCGGGTCCGAATTCGTCGATGTCATCGGTGAGAAGATCGTGGTCGAAAAGGACACGACCCTCGACGCGCTGAAGGCGGACGGCAAGCTCACGTTCCACGAATTCCCGGCCGAGGAACGCCAGAAGCTGCTCGAGGCCGGCAAGAAGTATTTCGGCGAGTGGAAGGAAACCGTTGCCAAGGCCGGTATCGACGGCGACGCGGTGGCCAGCCATTACGACGAGCTTCTCAAGAAATGGCACGACAAGCTCAAGGCTGACAACTACCCTTGGGTAAACTGAATGGCTCCTAACGATAATTCCGCAGCACCCGGTCCCCGGGTGCTGCGCGGGCTGGAGCGGTTCGCATTGCTGGTTTCGGTGCTCTGTATCCTGGCGATCTGCATGCTGGTCGTCTCTGGCGTGATCACGCGGGCTGTGTTCAACTGGTCGTTGCCGGATCTGGAGATCATCGTGCGCGATCTGATGATCGGCGCGGTGATCCTGCCGCTGGCCTATGTCTCTGCCGAAAAGGCGCATATCGCGGTCGATGTCTTCGTGTCGATGATGTCGCCCCGCGTGGTGCCTGCACTGGATCTGCTGGCATCCGTCGTCGGATTTCTGGTGCTGATCCCGATTATCTACGGCGGCTGGCTGGCCCTTCACGCCGCATGGGTGGACGGCGCCTATGCCTTTGGCCAGTTCAACCTGCCGGAATGGCCGGTGCGCCTGATCTTTGCCGTGGGATACCTGATCTTCGCGTTGCGGCTCGCGGCGCTGGTTGTCCACGATTTGCTGGCCACCGTCCGTGGCAGCGCCTCTCAGACCGAAGGATAGCGGGATGGATCCGACAACCATTGGCCT
Source organism: uncultured Rhodobacterales bacterium (assembly GCA_964351135.1). Classification (GTDB taxonomy): domain Bacteria; phylum Pseudomonadota; class Alphaproteobacteria; order Rhodobacterales; family Rhodobacteraceae; genus Pukyongiella. Next base: position 1,804 of record CAYGNB010000021.1, read on the forward strand.
GATCGGCTTTTCCGCCGCGCTGCTGCTTATTGCGCTCCGGGTGCCGGTGGGGTTCGCCCTGGCGAGCCTCGCGATCGTCTGCACGTTTCTGTTCTACGGCTACAAGTACGGCGATACCTTTCAGGCGGCGCGGGCGGTGCGCCCGACCATGTCGCTGATTTCGTCGAATGTGTTCCGCTTCCTGCACTCGTATGAACTGAGCATGGTGCCGATGTTCATCGCGCTGGGGCATGTGGCTTATCACGCGCGGATCACGACCGAAATCTACTATGCGGTGCGGGTCTGGCTGACGCGGGTTCCCGGCGGTCTGGCGATCGCCTCGGTCATGGGGTGCGGTGGTTTCTCGGCGATCACTGGGTCGTCCATCGCCTGCGCGGCGGCGATGGGGCGTATCTGCATCCCCGAAATGCGCCGCTACGATTATTCGATGCGGCTGGCGAGCTCGACCGTGGCGATGGGCGGCACGCTGGGGTCGCTGATCCCGCCCTCGGTGCTGTTCATCCTTTACGGGCTGTTCACCGAACAGTCGGTCAACAAGCTCTTCCTGGCAGGCGTCCTGCCGGGTCTCCTGTCGTTGCTGGGCATGATCCTGGTGATCTTTGTCTGGACGCGTCTGCGGCCGCAGGACGCGCCGGTGGCGGACCAGGACATCTCGGCGCGGGACCGTTGGATGGCGCTGTTGCGCGCCTGGCCGGCAATGGCGTTGTTCGCGCTGATCATCGGCGGCATCTACGGCGGCATCTTCACTGCCACCGAGGCTGCGGCGGTCAGCCTGTGCTTTGCCATCGTCTACGGCGTGCTCTGGCGCAGGCTCAGCTGGGCGAACTTCGTTTCGGCCATGAAGGAAACCGCAATCCAGACCGCGGCGATCTTTTTCATTTCCGCGGGCGCCAAGATGTTCGTGGCCTTTGTTTCGCTGACCGGCCTCACGCGTGAGGTGGTGGCGCTGACCGAGTATTACATGATGTCGGACTGGAGCATCCTGTTGCTGATCGTGCTGCTCTATCTGGTGATGGGCATGTTCCTCGATCCGCTCGGCATCATGCTGCTGACGCTGCCCTTCGTGGTGCCGCTGGTCGAAGGCATGGGACTGAACCTCATCTGGTTCGGCGTGGTCGTCATCAAGCTGCTGGAGATCGGGCTCATCACGCCACCGGTGGGGATGAACGTGTTCATCATCAACTCGGTGGTGGGGCGGGACGCGCCGGTGCACACGATTTTCCGTGGCGTGATCAACTTTCTCGCCATCGATATCGTGGTCTTTGCGCTGATATTCCTGTTCCCGGTCATCGCGCTGTTGCTGCCCAATTCGCAATGGTGAACGGGACGGCAGGCGCATTGGAGGGCGTCCGCGTCCTCGATCTGACAGCGGTGCTGATGGGGCCGCTCTGCACCCAGATCCTGAGCGATCTGGGTGCGGATGTGATCAAGATCGAAAGCCCCGAGGGGGATATCACCCGGCAGATCGGACCGGGCCGGCGCCCGGGCACATCCGGCCTGTTTCACACACTGAACCGGGGCAAGCGCAGCGTTTGCCTCGATCTCAAGCAAGAGGCAGAACTGGCCGCGCTGCTCGAACTGGCGCGCGGAGCGGATCTGTTCATTCATTCGACCCGCCCCGGTGCAATGCGCCGTCTGGGGCTCGGGTATGACCGTCTCCGCGCGGTCAAACCGGACATCGTTTATGTCAATCTCGGCGGTTTCGGGCGCGTCGGTCCCTATGCCGGGCAGCCCGCCTATGACGACGTGATCCAGGGCATGACCGGTGTGCCGATGCTCGAGGCGCGCGCGTCGGGGCACGAGCCGCGCTATCTGGCCAATGCCATGGCCGACAAGGTTTCCGGCCTTACCGCCGCCTATGCCTGTCTCGCGGCGCTCTATGCCCGCAAATCGACGGGGCAGGGGCAGGAGGTCGATGTTTCGATGTTTGAAGCCATGTCGGCTTTCATGCTGACCGAGCATATGACGGGCGCCGTCTATGATCCGCCGCTGAGCGAACCGGTCTATGCCCGAATGATCGCGCGCGAACGGCGACCCTATCGCACCGCGGACGGGTATATTGCCGCCACCATCTATACCAATCGTCAGGTCGAGCGTTTCGCATCCGCGGCAGGTATCCCCAACCCGCTGTCGGATCCCCGGTTTTGCGATGTTGCGGCCCGGCTTCGGCATGTCGAGGACTATTGCACGCTGTTGCAGGAAACGCTGGTGAATCGGACGACCGGGGAATGGCTCGATCTGCTCACGGTCGCCGAGGTTCCGGTCGCGCGGATCAATACCACCGAGGACCTACTGTCGGACCCACATCTGCAGGAGGTGGGATTTTACCACACGGTCGATCATCCGCTCGATGGCACGCTGACCTTTCCCGGTCCGGTACCCGGTTTTTCACGCACGCCCGCGCGCATCGGCCGACCGCCGCCGGAACACGGTGAGCATACCGAAGAGGTCCTGGCCGAAGCCGGGCTGGACGTGGCAGCGATCACCGGCCGCGCGCCCGACTGAAACCGTGATGAGGAGGCGCACACCATGACGCAGGACGAGACAAGGGCGACGCCGCTCCAAAGCGGGTTCTACTGGCAGGATCTTCCCGCAGGGACCCGGTTCCGCACCCCGGCCCGTACCATTCTCGCGTCGGAAATCCGTGCTTTCGTGAACCTTTCCGGCATGATCGAGCCGCTCTTTACCAACAGCGCACGCGCAGAGGGCGGGGCGCTGCATGGCGATATCTGTCCCGGCGCCTATGTGCTGGCGGTCGCCGAGGGGCTGGCGCTCAACGGTACGGCGCGGGATACCGGGCTGGCGCTTCTTTCGCTCAACAGCCGTTTCAGCGCGCCGACCCGTGCGGGCGATACCATCGACGTGGAAATCGACGTCACGGAATGCCGCCCGCAAAGCAACGGCCCGAACGGGATCGTCACAACCCGCAACACCGTGCGCAAGGCCGACGGGTCCGTGGTTCTGGAATACGATGTGACCCGGATGATCGCGGGCCGCTGATTCCGCAGGGCGCTTACCCCGCCGCATCCTCGTCGGTCGAGGCCTGTTCGCGAAGGCTGGTCTTGAGCACCTTGCCATAGCTGTTCTTTGGCAGGCTTTCGACAAAGCGATAGTGCCTGGGTTTCTTGAACGATGCGATCCGGGCGCGGCACCAGGCGTCCATCTCGTCGCGGCTGCGGTCCGCGCCGTCGCGAAGAACGACAAAGGCCATCACGTCCTCGCCCCATTCGGCGCTCGGGACACCGATCACCGAGACCTCGAAAACGTCGTCATGGGTCAACAGTGCCTCTTCCACTTCGCGGGGATAGATGTTGGTGCCCCCGGAAATGATCACATCCTTGGACCGGTCGGTCAGTGTCACGAACCCGTCGGCATCCATGGTGCCGAGGTCGCCGGTCCTGAGCCACCCGTTCACCAGCGTCTTGGCCGTGGCTTCTTCGTTCTGCCAGTACCCTTTCATCACCGGGTCGCCGGAAACGACGATCTCGCCGACCTCTCCGGCGGGAACCTCGCGCATTTCCTCGTCCACCACCCGTACCTCGACGGTTGCATGGGCAAACCCCACCGAGGCGCGGCGGCGGTCGGCCTGCGGACGCGCGGTGTCGGTCACCAGATCGCGGGGCAGCACGGTGATGGTCATCGGGCTTTCGCCCTGACCGTAGATCTGGACGAACCGCGGGCCATAGAGCGCCAGCGCCTCGTCGATATCGGCGGCGTACATCGGGCCGCCGCCATAGATGATCGTCCTGATCCCCTCGCCACGATAACCGGCTGGCTCGGACTCCGCGATCAGCCGCTTGACCATGGTGGGTGCGGCGAAAAACACGAGATTGCCCAGCGTTTGCGCCAGTGACCGGATTTCCGCCGGGTCGAACCCTCGGGACGCCGGGATCACGTGGCAGGCGCCGACCCGTGTGAACTGCAGATGATAAAGTCCCGCGCCGTGGGACATCGGCGCGGCATAAAGCGAATGATCGTCCGGCAGCACCGCATCGACATCGAGCGCATAGCAGGTCGCCATTGCCGACAGGTTCCGGTGTGTGAGCATGACCCCCTTGGGCCGCCCGGTCGTACCCGAGGTGTAAAAGAGCCAGGCGACATCGTCGCCCGTCACCCGTGCCGGAGGCTCCAGTGGCCCGGCATTGGTCAGGCTGAATGACAGAATTTCCGCGACCGACGGGTCGGACAGCCCAATCTCGGGGCAGGGGATGCCGACCCCGCCAGATGTTTCAAAAACATCGCCGGTTTCGGTAAAGACTGCGCTGGCTCCGGCGTCTCCGATTATCCACGCGGCCTCGCGCGGGTGGAGCTTGTAGTTGATCGGAACCGCCACGGCGCCGATCCAGAAAATCGCTTGGAGTACAGGCAGATATTCGACGCTGTTGCGGCAAAAGATCGCCACCCGGTCGCCGTGTCCGACGCCCAGATTCGTTGTCAGATGCCGTGCCAGTGCGGCGGTGGTGCCCGCGAACGCGGCGTAGTCGGCAACCTGTGTCGTCCCGAGCCGAATGGCCGGCGCGTCGGGCCGTGCCAGTGCGGTCTGGTAAAGCCATCGGGCGATATTCATCTTTGCCTTTGTCCTTCCTTGCGGCCTGTGCGGCGGCGGCGCGGGCGCAGCGGCGACATGCCGCTGGCCGCGATCATCCTATGGTCCAACGCCTTGTCGCAAGTGCCGAGTTGCCCCGCCGACCCGGCGCATTGCCGGCGGCGGGGCGCGGGTTCATTTCAGGGCTTTCTGGAACTCCGCCAGCGCCTCGGCGCTGGGAAGCCCGCGTGCCGCCATGTCCTCGACCCATTGTGCAGCGATTGCTTCGCTCTTTTCGCGGATCATTGTCGCATCGGCCGAAAGGTCAGCAATGGCAACGCCTTGGGTGGTGATCTTTTCGTAATCCGATCCGGTGCTGTCGTCGGCATAGGCGCAGATGCGGCGGGTGGTTTCCTCCCCCGCTTCGGCCATTGCCGCCTGAACGGTCTCGGGCAGGCTGTTCCAGCGCGCCTCCGAAATCATCACCGTCAGCACCGCAGAGCCGAAGTTTTCGCCCCGCGTCACCGAATTGGTAAGCCGCGCCACATCATAGGCCAGCGCGCTGGCGGTCGGGAACACCATCCCGTCCACGGTTCCGCGCGCCAGCGCATCGTAGAGCTCGGGCGCGGTGATCCGGACCGGCACGGCGGCGAGCGCCTCCGAAATGGCATCCTGGCCGGTGCTGCTGGTCCGCAGCTTCTTTCCGTCGAGATCCGCCACGGAATCGAGCGGCCCGCGCAGGAAGATCTGATAGGGCGGCATCACCACGGCAAAGAGAACCCGCACACCGGCGGGTCCGTATTCGTTTTGGGCCAGAACGCCGTCACCCGTGGCCTGTTGCCAGTAGGCCAAGGTGCCGGCGCATGAGGTCGGGAACATGCCGGGCAACTCGGCCACCGAACTCAGCGGCAGTTTGTCGGACACATAGGACGGCACGACATAGGCAACCTCCACCGTCTGCGAATGCACCAGACTGAACATATCCTTGGCCTTGCCGAGCTGTTGCGCCGGGTAGTGCTCGAACGTGACTTCGCCGCCCGTGCGTTCCTCCACCTCTTTCATCCAGAATTCGCTGGCCTGCTTGGTGAAAAAATGATCGACGGGCAGCGAATCCGCAAAGCGCAGCGTTTCCGCTCCGGCCGCCGACCCCATGAGTGCCGCGGTCGCTGCGGCGATGGCCAGATTTCTCATTTCAGTTCCTCTCTGTATGCGTCGAGCACGATGGTTCCCGCGCGGCCGCGCCCGTCCTGTTCCATCGCCCAGGTGTCGGCAATCTTGGCCGAGATGTCGGTGATCCGGGCCTTGTCCGCGTCAGTCAGCGCGACCTGTGACATGCCGGCCGCCTCGATCTTTGCCGTCACGTCGGCAAGGCTGGCGCCGATCGTCGCGCAGGCCTGTCCGGTGATTTCCTCGCCTGCCTGGCTCAGCCAGCCGCGAACCTCCTCGGGCAACTGTTCCCATCGCGCGTCGGTGATTGCGTAGGTGATGGTGAACCCGCCAAAGTTCTGATCGTAAGTCGCGCTCTTGCTGATCGTGTGCAGGTCGTAGGGCGGCAGCGACGACAACGGCACCAGCAACCCGTCGATCGTTCCGCGCGACAGCGCCTCGTATAGCTCGGGCGCGGTGGTGTGGATCGGCGCCGCACCGAGTTCGCTGACAAAGGTGTCCTTGGTCCCGCCCGAGGTCCGGATCTTCTTGCCGGCGACATCGGCGAGGGTCGAGATCGGTTCCTTTGTCACCAACTGGTTCGGCGGCAGCATGGTGGCAAAGAGGACGCGGATGCCCAGCGGCTTCAGTTCGTGTTCGTACAGCGCGCCGCCGTCCCGGCTGAGGGCCCAGAAGGCGCGGGTGCCGGCACAGGGGTCGGTATAGCCCAGCGGCAGTTCCCCGACCGCCGACAGCGGAAGCTTGTCAGAGATGTAGGACGGCGCGACATAGCTGATGTCGGCCACGCTGTTCTGGATCAGGTCCAGCATGTCCTTGGCTTTGCCGAGCTGCTGGGCGGGATAGTATTCGAAAGTAACCTTGCCGCCCGAAAGTTCCGTCACCCGGTCCATCCAGGGCTGGGTCGCGGCCTTGTAGACATAATGCCCGTTCGGAAAGCTGTCGGCGACGCGCAGCGTTGTCTCCTGCGCCGAGGCGGGCAGCGCCAGCGTGGCGCAGAACGCGGCCCACGCGAAATCTCGTCTGTTCATTTCGTCCTCCTCCTGTCGTGGTTTCAGCGCTGCATCGTTGCCGGCAGCCAGAGCGTAAGGGCCGGAAAGATTACGAGGATCGCGATGATCAGCATATGAGCGGCCACATGCGGCAGCACGCCGCTGAACACCTCGCCGATGGGGCGCGATGTATAGCGCGCGACGATGAATGAATTGAGCCCGATGGGCGGGGTCACCAGCCCGACCTCGGCGGTGACGATCATGATGACGCCGAACCAGATCGGGTCATAGCCGAGCGACGTGACGATCGGCAGCAGGATCGGGACCGTGAGCACGATGATCGCCGCCTGATCCATGAAGGCGCCAAGTATCAGCAGCCCGGCGAGGATCATGACCAGCACCGTCGTCGGGGAGACCTGCAGCGCCGCGACCCAGGTAACGAGGTTCTGCGTGACCTGCGAGATCACGATGAAATACCCGAACACATGCGCGCCGAGGATGATCATCAGGATCATGCAGGTCGACCGGATCGCATTCGACATAGCGGTCATCACCCCGCGAAACGAGAATTTCCGTTCCCACAAGACCATCAGGAACGCGCCGCTCGCGCCGATGGCCGAGGCTTCGGTCGGTGTCACCACGCCGGTGTAGATGAGACCGGTAACGAGCGCGAAGAGCGCCACCAGCGGCAGAACGGCAGGCAGCGCGGCGAGCTTTTCGCGCATGGTATAGGCGCGCGCGTTGGGTGCGCTTTCGGGTTTGATCTTGACCAGCAGCAGCACGGTCAGCGCGATGACGATGGTGACGAGGATACCCGGCACCACCCCGGCCATCAGCAGCTTGCCGATCGAGACATCGGCAACGATGCCATAGAGGATCAGCGCGATGCTCGGCGGGATCAGCATGGCGAGCGTGCCCGAAATGGCCACCACGCCGCAGGCCAGCCTGGGTTCATAGCCCTGCTGCAGCATGCCCGGAACCGTGGTGCTTGCCAGTGTGGCAGCCGAGGCTGTGCTGGAACCCGAGATCGCCGCGAACCCGGCGCCGGCAAGCGTGGTGGCAATGCCGAGCCCGCCGGGCACCCGACCGACCCAGGTTGCCGCGCTGCTGAACAGGCGCATCGCGATGCCGCTGAGAATGACCAGTTCGGCCATCAGCAGGAACATCGGAATGGTGATCAATTCATATCCCGTCGCGGCCGAACCGGGGCTGGTGGCGAGGATGCCGGTCATCATCGCCCAGCCGCCCTTGAGCCAGAGGCCGACCGCTCCGGCTCCGAGCAACGCGAAGGCGACCGGCGTGCCCAGCGCCAGGAGGATCATCAGGAGGGCGGTTATCGCGGCCGCCAGCATCAGATTTCCGCCTCCTGGCCCGAGAGCGGGGGCAGGGCGATGACCTCGCGTCCGGTCAGGGCCGCGAACAGGTGCCCGGCGGTCCGGTAAGCGATCCGGGCCGACGTGAGTCCGAGGCCGAGCGTCACCATCGCGCCCGGTATCCAGGTCGGCCACAGGATCGAACCGACAACAGCCTCGTCCTTGACGTACGCATTGACCGTGCGGTCGCCCATTGCCTGCAACATGATCAGAAAGACAAAGAGCGCCAGCGCATATCCTGCCACCAGCGCCGCGTGACGCAGGCGCGGCGGCATCCGGTTGTGCAGGATATCGACGCTGATATGGCCATCGACCCTCAGGGTGTTGGACAGGCCCAGATAAAACACGCCTGTCAGCAGGTAGAGCGAGATGAGATCGTAGGACCAAGACAGGGGCGCGTTGAGCGCATAGCGCATCGCCACATCCGTTGTTGCGATCAGCGTCATCGCGGCCAGCAGTACGCCGCCCATGACCATCGCCGTCACCTCGAGACCCGTCAGAATACGGTCGATGCGTTGCATTGACTGCGGTTCCCTCCCTCAACAGACGGTCGGGCGAACCGAAGCACCGCCGTCTTTGCCTCCCATGCGACTAGATTCGTATAAGGGGAAACTATTCGCATATCGGATGGTAGGGGCGCGACGGAGATACGTCAACGGCAAACCGGGCCATATCGGTTGCTGTCGCGCGCGGGCGCGGGCCGGTCGCCGTGGAATGAGACGGCCGCCGCCCGTATGCGCGGGCGGCGGCCTGTTTGCTGTTGCGGTCCGTTGTCTTGCCGATTGGAGGTTAGCGGTTGCCCACGGGCCGGCTGAGTACCCAACGGGAACCCGTAGCGGTCGACCGTACCCGGCGCAACCAGTTAGACGGGCACCGGCTTGTCCGGCGAAATGGTCCGCCTGACGGCCAATCCCGTCAGTCCTGCATCATATGGGCGCGGTACTCGCCCTGACGCTCGATCATCCAGCCGGGGTATTCTTCCGGCAGCCTGGTCACCGCATCCAGCGCGGCGAGATCTTCGGCAGAGAGCGAAACCTCTGCGGCGCCGATATTATCGGTCAGCTGATCGACCCGCTTCGCGCCGAGGATCACGCTGGTCACAACCTTCTGGTGCAGCAGCCACGCCAGCGCGACCTGCGGCACGGTGCAGCCCTTGTCGGCAGCGATGGTCCGCATCACTTCGATGGCGTCATAGGCGCGTTCCTTGTCGATCGGCGGAAAATCGAAATTCACCCGCCGGCCCTCGGTAGTCTTGCCGTCGCGGTCGAACTTGCCCGACAGGAAGCCCCCGGCCAGCGGGCTCCACACCATCAGGCCGATATCCTCGGACCGGAGCATCGGCACCACCTCCCGCTCCAGATCGCGCCCCGCGAGCGTGTAATAGGCCTGCAGCGAAACAATCGGCGCCAGTTGCCGGGCCTCTGCGATGCCCACCGCCTTGACGATCTGCCAGGCTGCCCAGTTCGACAGCCCGAGATAGCGGACATGCCCCTGACGGACCAGCGTATCGAGCGCCTCCAGCGTCTCGACAATCGGTGTCGCGGGGTCGAAACCGTGGATCTGGTAGAGGTCGATATGGTCAAGCTGCAGCCGTTTCAGGCTGGCCTTGGCCTGGTCGAGGATGTGCCCGCGCGACGACCCCCGGTTGTTCGGCCCATCGCCCATCGGGCCATGAACCTTGGTGGCGATCACCACATTCTCGCGGGCAACGCCGAGATTTCGCAGCGACTGGCCGAGGATCTCCTCGCTCTTGCCGCTGGCATAGATGTTGGCGGTGTCGATGAAGTTGATGCCCGCGTCGAGCGCGGTGCCGAGCAGAGTGTCGGCTTCTTCCTGCCGGAGCTGGCCGATCTGGCCCCACATGTCGTCCGACCCGCCAAAGGTCATGGTGCCGAGGCAGAGTTCGGAAACGAAGAGGCCGCTGTGGCCAAGGCGACGATAGCGCATGGAATTGTCCCTTTCTGAATGTCCGTGGCCCAGGACGGCCGCGGCATGGGTCCTAATTGGGGCAGGCGGGCCGATGCGCGCCACGCCGATCCTCGCGAAATCCTGCCCGATCCTCTCAAACCGCCCGATTGACGCTGTCATGGCATACGTGATCGGCTAATGTGTCGTCATGGAACAGACCCGTTTGGATACCCTGAAAACCCGCGCATTGGCGCTGTGGCGCGAACATGGACGCGAAACGCCTTTGCCGGGCGTATTCGTGAGCGTGGCCGAAGCGCCAACCGGTCCGTTTCACGGCGTGTACCAGCCGTCCCTCTGCGTTGTCCTGCAGGGGGCCAAGGTCAGCCAGCTCGGCGGCAAGCGCTATCGCTATGACGAGGGCAAATGCCTGATTACGTCGCTGGATGTGCCGATCCGTGCCGAAATCGTCGAGGCGTCTCCTGAGGCGCCGTA
>CAYGNB010000021.1:12357-17264 GCA_964351135.1 uncultured Rhodobacterales bacterium
TGCTGAACGGACCACAGGGGCCGATGCTGCGCCAGATCGGCCTCGCCGACAGCCGTATTGCCCGGATCAGCCGGTCAATCGCCTGGGTGCGTGAAAACTTTGCCGAGACGATCAGCGTACCGCATCTCGCAGAGCTGGCCGGCATGAGCGCCGCGACCTTCCACCGCCATTTCAAGGCCGCCACGGCAATGACACCGGTGCAGTTTCAGAAAAGCCTGCGCCTGCAGGAGGCGCGGCGGCTGATGCTCTCCGAAGGCGCCGACGTGGCGCAGGTCGGGTTTGCCACGGGTTACGAAAGCCCGTCGCAGTTCAGCCGCGAGTACCGCCGCATGTTCGGCGCACCGCCCGGCCGGGACGGGGTCGAGATGCGCCGGACCGTTGCAGCGGTGAGCCACCTCTGAACGTCGCGCTCATGTTGGGTTCGGGGTGAGGCTGACGTCACACCGATTTAGCTGCAGGCTCGTGTAGCCGGTCGAAAGGTGCAATCCGGTACCGCGCCGGTTGCCCGCATTTCAGGCACTTGCGGCCCAGCGGCAATCCACCGCACCCACGCAGCCGGATTCTCTTTGAAACTGTCATGCTGCTGTGCAGAAAACCCGTTCGGATCGGGCTGAACTGTACAGGAGTCGACCATGTTTTCGTTGCAGGGGCACAAGATCCTCGTCGTCGGGGTTGCGAATGAACACTCCATCGCCTGGGGGTGCGCCAAGGCGTTCCACGAGATGGGGGCCGATCTGGCGATCACCTATCTCAACGACAAGGCCGAACCTCATGTGCGCCCGTTGGCCGAAGGGATCGGCGCCGAACTCATCCGGCCACTCGATGTCACGAAGCCGGGCGAGATGGAGGCCCTGTTCGGCGAAATCGCCGACCGTTGGGGACGGCTCGACACGCTGCTGCATTCGATTGCCTTTGCGCCGAAGGAAGACCTGCATGGCCGCGTGATCGACTGTTCGGCGGAAGGTTTCGGGCGTGCCATGGACATTTCGGTGCATTCCTTCCTGCGCATGATCCGCATGAGCGAACCGCTGATGCCCGACGGCGGGACCTGCCTGTCAGTGTCGTTTTTCGGATCGTCCCGCGTCGTGCGGCATTACAACATGATGGGCCCGGTCAAGGCGGCGCTGGAAAGCGCGGTGCGCTATGCCGCGGCCGAACTGGGCGAAAAGGGGATCAGCGTACACGCGCTGTCGCCCGGCCCGCTGCAGACACGTGCCGCGTCGGGCATCGACCATTTTGACGAAATGCTCTCGGCCGCGGCCGCGCGCGCGCCGATCCACCAGCTCGCCACCATCGAGGACGTCGGCGCGATGGCGACCTTCCTTGCCTCTCGCGAGGCGCGCAACCTCACCGGCGGTGTCCACGACATCGACGGCGGTTTCTCGATTACCGCCTGAGGAGGTTAATCCATGGCAAACGCATTCGACTTTCTCGACACGCTCCACCAGCCGCGCATCCCGCGCCCCGAGGCCGACGCGCTGGCCCGGATGGAAGCCACGCTCGCCCAATGCGAGGAGGGGTATTCCGCCGCTGCCACGACGGGCAAGATCCTGTCCACTGCCGCTACCCGCCACGGCCGGCGCATCATGGAGACCCATTCCGCGCGCGCCCGGAGCAACCTGGAGGCGTTCGGCACACTGACCGGGCAACTCGCCCAGGCCCAGGCCGAGCGCACTCTCGCTGCGCACTGGGGCTCGTACCTGCAGGACGCGATGGAGCGGGGCGTGTTGACGCTCGATATCCTGCGCAAGCGGGGCGACATCTTCCTCGACCATGAATCGGCGGGGTGTCCGCCGGTGCTGATCTATGACTACGAGACGGTGATGAACGGGGCAGACTTGCCGTTTCCGTCCAACTACATGCTCTTGCGCATCCTGCCGCCCGAGGGTGTCGAGGTTCACGACTGGAAACGGCCCTACATCATCATCGACCCCCGTGCCGGCCACGGTCCCGGCATCGGCGGGTTCAAGCCCGACAGCCAGGTGGGAGTCGCATTGCGGGACGGTCACCCGGTCTATTTCGTGGCCTTCAGACGGGAACCGGAGCCGGGGCAGTACCTGTCCTATGTCACGCGATCCGAGGCCGCGTTTGTCCGCGAGGTGATGCGCCGCCACCCCAAGTCGGCCAAGCCCGTGGTGACCGGCAACTGCCAGGGGGGCTGGGCGACGCTGCTGCTCGCCGCGACCAATCCCGATCTCACCGGTCCGGTCGTCATCAACGGTGCACCCGTCGCCACCTGGGCCGGTACCGTGGGTACCAACCCGATGCGTTACAACGCGGGTGTATTCGGCGGGACATGGATCCCGATGGCGCTGTCGGATATCGGCGGCGGGATCTTTGACGGCGCCCATCTGGTGCACAATTTCGAGATGCTGAACCCGGCGCGGACGCTGTTCCGTAAATATACAGACCTCTTCCGCGACGCGGATCATGCCGAGGCGAAATTCCTGGAATTCGAACGCTGGTGGGGCGGGTATTTCCTGCTGACCGAGGCCGAGATCCACTGGATCGTCGAACAGCTCTTTGTCGGCAACCGGCTGGTGAAGAACGAGGCGCGGATCGAACCGGGTTGCCCGGTGGATCTCAAGGCGATCCGCGCCCCGATCATCGTTTTCGCCTCGCACGGCGACAATATCACACCGCCGCAGCAAGCGCTGAACTGGATCGTCGAGACCTATGCCGACGTGAATGAAATCCGCATCCGCGGACAGCGCATCGTCTATATGGTGCATGAGCAGGTCGGGCATCTGGGCATTTTCGTGTCATCCAAGATCGCCAACAAGGAACATACCGAGGTCGCCTCGACCCTGAAGACGATCGAGGCGCTGGCCCCCGGCCTCTACGAGATGACCATCGAGGATGTGGTCGAGAAGAACGGCGAAAAGCACTTTACCGTGGGGTTCACCGAACGCGTGCTCGACGATATTCGCGCGCTCGATGACGGGGTGGAAGACGAACGCGCTTTCGCTGCGGTGGCCCGTGCATCCGAGGTGCAGTCGCAGCTCTACGACAGTATTGTTCGGCCGGTGGTGAAGGCCACGGTCACCGAAAGCGCCGCCGAGATGAGCCGCGCCTTTCATCCGCAACGTTTGGGCCGGGCGCTGATGTCGTCCAGAACCCCGGCCATGAAAACCGTCGAGAAGGCGGCCGGGCGCGTGGCTGAAAACCGGCGCAAGGCCGCGCCTGACAACCCGTTTCTGGCCGCCGAGGCGTTGTGGGTGCAGAGCATCGAGCAGGCCATCGATTTCTGGCGCGATACCCGCGACATGATGACGGAGCTCACCTTCTTTGGCTTGTGGTCCAACCCGTGGATGCGCGCGTTCGGCCGGACGCACGAGACAAGGCGGACCCTCAAGAACGCCGACGAGTTGCGGGCGCTGCCCGAGGTGACGCAGGCGCTCTATAACATCGATCGTGGCGGTTTCGCCGAGGCGACGATCCGGATGCTGATCCTGCTGGCCGAAAATCGCGGCAATGTGCGGCGTGACCGGCTGGAACGCGCCAGCCGCGTGCTGACGCAGGACGAACCGTTCCGGTCGCTGGGTGCCGAACGCCGCGCCATGATCATTCATGAACAGACGCTGATTGCCACGTTCGAACCCGACCGGGCCATCGAGACATTACCGATCCTTCTGGCCACGCCTGAGGATCGCGCCCGCGCCGCCCGCGTCGCGCGGTTCGTGCCCGGTGCCGTCGACGAGATGTCGCCGCAGACCCTGACGCTTCTTCAGCGTTTCCACGAGGTGCTGGGCCTGCCGCCAGTGACCGGGGATCTGGAGGGCGATCCACTGGCCGATGCCGCGATGTCGTCCGAAGAGGTTCTGCACCCGGCCACACCGGCGTCGCCTGCGACCGAGGAAAAGCCCGCCCGAAAGCCGGTCTCCAGGGCGACCCGCGCCCGGCGTGTCGCCGAGCAGCAGGCGGAGTGACACGATGAACCTCGTGAACCGGACCTTCGACGAGTTGCAGCCGGGCGATGCCGCCGAGCTGGACCGTCTCATATCGCTGGACGATCTTTACGTCTTTGCCGCCGCATCGGGGAACTACAACCCGATGCATATGCCCAAAGAGGACGGTGACGGCGATGGCGATGTCGAGAGCATCGCGCCGGGAATGTTCGTCGCCTCGCTGATTTCGGCCGTGCTCGGGATGCGGCTGCCCGGACCCGGAACGCTATATCGCCATCAGAGCCTCGATTTCCATGACCGCGCCCATGCGGGCGAGGAATTGCGTTGCCGTGTCGAGGTGACCGAAAAACTGCCGGACGGGGCGGTTCGGTTGTCGACCGAGGTGCGCCGGGTTGCCGACGATGCGCTGATCCTGTCCGGCAGGGCAGAGGTTGTCGCGCCGGTGGTGCGCTACGAACGTGACGACGTCGAGATGCCGGGGCTTGTGGTTCAGCGCCATCGTCATTTCGACGCGCTGCTGGAACGCGCCCGGCACCTGCCGCCGCTGCCGACCGCCGTGGTGGCCCCGGACGATCCCAAATCTCTGGGCGGGGCGTTGCTGGCCGCGCGCGAGGGGTTGATCGAACCCATCCTGGTCGGGCGCGCCGACGATATCCGCGCGGCCGCTGACGAGGCCGGGGCGGATATTTCCGGTTTCGAACTGATCGACGTGCCGGGCGGTGACAAGCTGGCCTCGGCCATGGCCTGTCAACTCGTGCATGAAGGCCGCGCAACGGCGGTGATGAAGGGGCATCTGCATACCGACGACCTGCTGGCGCCGATGCTCGACAAGCAGACCGGCCTGCGTGTCGGTCGCCGGTTCACCCATGTTTTCGTCATGGATGTACCGGGCCAGCCGGCACCGGTGATGGTCACGGATGCCGCGATCAACATCGCGCCGGACCTGATGACCAAGGTCGACATCGTCCAGAACGCCATCGACCTCGCCCGGTCGCTCGA
>CAYGNB010000022.1:0-12320 GCA_964351135.1 uncultured Rhodobacterales bacterium
ACCGTCAGCGCGATCCCGACCAGCACCAGCCCGCGCGGGGCGCCGTTGCCCAGCGCGATTTCCCACAGGATCACCCAACTGGGCGTCAGGTAGGTATAGGCCATCACCTTGGCCGACGGCAGCCGCAGCGTCGCGAATTGCAGCAATACAAAGGTCATCGACGACGCGCAGATCGCCACATAGAGCAACCCGATCCAGACAATCGGCGGCAGGGCCAGCCAGTCGGTGGCGAGGATGTCGGACCAGCCCCACGCGACCAATACAGCACAGCCTGCCAGCAGCATGCCAAAAGTGAACACGACGGCCGGTTCGCCCCGGTTCAGCCGTGCCACCATCGGCGTGTAGATCGCGTGCGCCACGCAGCCCCAGAAATAGATCACCTCGCCCTGCCCGATGGAAAACGTCCGCAGCGCGGCCAGATCGGCGCGAAAGATGACCCACAACGCACCGGCGGCACCGATGGCCAGTGCCAGTGCCATGCGCGGGGTCGTGACCTGGCGCAACAGAAACCAGCCGAAGCCGGCGGCCATCATCGGTGTCAGTGTGAACACCGCCGCGGCACTAACCGGAGCCGCTGTTTTCAGCCCCTCGAACATCAGCACGAAATAGATCGCGAACAGTCCACCCAGCACCAGGTAGCGCCAGGGCGCCCGCGCCGCGCTGCGCGGCAGGCCGGTGGTCATCGCGGCCGCCACCCCGATCACCACGGTGGCAATGGCAAATCGCGCCGCGTTCAGCGCGGTCGGCGCTATCTCGTTGGCAATCATGGCCCCCAGCGAGAACGACCCCGCCACCAACGCCGAAAAGGCCAGCATCGCCAGATGCCCCTGGGCTTGCGGTGTCAAAGTACCCAGTCTCCGGCACAGGTCTTGAGGAAACGGGTAAAGGCCTGCACCTTGGTGGTGCGGTGCAGGTCCACATGCGTCACCAGCCAGAGCGAGGTTGCCCATTCCGCTTGCGGGGGCATCACCTGGACCAGACCGTCCTGCTGCGCCACCTTCCATTCCGGCAGAAATCCGATGCCCGCACCGGCCAGGATCGCCTCTTCCAGCGCCAGCCCGTTGGTGCTGCGGAATGTGACCGCCTCGAGCGGCACATGCGCGCGCAGCCATTTGCTGAACGGCGCGCGGCTGTTCTGATCGTCCTGCGCGACAAAGCGGTGATTGCGGAACTGGTCTATATCCTCGGGCAAACCGTGCGCCTCGGCATAGGCGGTACTGGCATAGAGCCCCACGTTGAGCTTCATGAAGGGCTGCACCACGTTGTCCGGCTGGTCAGGCGCCGACCCGGCGCGGATCGCCACATGGGCTTCGCCATATTCCAGCCGGAACAGCCGATCGCCCGTCAGATAGCGCAGGATGGCATCGGGGTGCTGCTTCTGGAACGCGGTCAGAACCGGCACCACCAGAGGCGACAGCGATCCAAGCGATGTCACCACCAGTTCGCCGCCCACCTCATCGCCGTGACCCTTGAGCCGGCCGACAAGCTGGTTGAGCTGATCGTCAGTCGCCTGCGCGACCCGCAGCAGGTCGGCCCCGGCCTCGGTCGGGGTATAGCCGCGCGCGTGACGCTGGAACAGCTTGACGCCCAGCCGCGCTTCGAGCGCGTCTATGTGGCGAATGACAGTGGCGTGATGCACCCCCAGCACCTCGGCCGCGCCGCTCACGGTGCCGATCCGGGCCACCTGATAGGCTGTGCGAACTTCGTCCCAGTTATCCATGGCTTCCCCAATGTGCGCAGAAGAACATCTAATGTTGAAAATGCCAAGTTGTGTTCATTGATGCAACACCCAATTCTGTTCCACACCACGGACAAGACCTTCCCCCTTCAAGACACCAACCAAGGACCGAAACCATGACCTCCACACTTCTCCATATCGACGCGTCGGTGCGCCGGACCGGCTCGGCCACGCGCGGGCTGACCGCCCGCATCGTGGAACGCCTGAACGCCGACCGCGTCCTGTACCGCGATCTCGGCGCCGCTCCGCTGCCGCTGATCGACGAGGACTGGGTAACTGCCAATTTCACGCCCGCAGACGCACGCAGCGATGCCCAGCGCGCAACGCTTGCCCTGTCCGATGAACTGGTGGCCGAACTGAACGCCGCCGATACCATCGTCATCGGCCTGCCGGTCTACAACTTCTCGGTGCCCGCCGGGCTCAAGGCCTGGATCGACCTGATTGCCCGCGCCGGTGTCACCTTTCAATACACCGAAAACGGCCCCCGCGGCCTGCTGACCGGCAAGCGCGTGATCGTGGCGATGGCCTCTGGCGGCACTGCGGTCGGATCGGACAACGATTTCGCAGCGAGCTATCTGCGCTTCATGCTCGGCTTTGTCGGGATGGACAATGTCGAGTTCGTTGCCGCCGACAGCCTTGCGGTCGATGCAGATGCCAGCCTGCGCTCGGCGCAGGAAGCGGTCGAACGCCTCGCCGCCTGACAGTGGCGCGCGGGCGGGGCGGTCATAGCGCCCCGCCTTGACTCCCCTCTCCGAACCCCCTAACAGCACCCCGATACCCGGAAGCACCAGTCTTCCGGTCCCTTGCCGCGGGCAGGGATCGCCCCCCACCAGCGCGTTGCGCCCGTGGGGGCGTTTGTGCATTGAGACGGCGCGCCCTAGATAGGGGGCGTCAGGGGTGAAACCGGCGAAAGGAGCCAGGGCCATGTTTGAAAATCTTTCCGAACGCCTCTCTGGCGTCTTCGACCGGCTGACCAAGCAGGGTGCGCTGTCCGACGAGGACGTCAAGACCGCCCTGCGCGAGGTGCGCGTGGCGCTGCTGGAGGCGGATGTTTCGCTGCCGGTCGCGCGCGATTTCGTCAAACGCGTGCAGGAACAGGCCGCCGGGCAGGCCGTGACCAAATCGGTCACGCCGGGCCAGCAGGTGGTCAAGATCGTGCATGACGCGCTGGTCGATGTGCTGCGCGGCGACGAGGATCCGGGCAAGCTCAAGATCGACAACCCGCCCGCGCCGATCCTGATGGTCGGCCTGCAGGGTGGCGGCAAGACCACGACCACAGGCAAACTCGCCAAGCGGCTGAAGGAAAAAGAGGGCAAGAAGGTCCTGATGGCCTCGCTCGACGTCTATCGCCCGGCGGCGATGGACCAGCTGGCGGTTCTGGGCGTGCAGATCGGCGTCGATACGCTGCCGATCGTACCGGGCCAGAAACCGGTGGATATCGCGCGGCGGGCCAAACAGCAGGCATCCCTGGGCGGCTATGACGTCTACATGCTGGACACTGCCGGTCGTCTGCAGATCGACGAAGTCCTGATGCAGGAAGTCGAGGATGTCCGCGACGTGGTCCACCCGCGCGAAACTCTGCTGGTGGTCGACGGGCTGACCGGCCAGGTCGCGGTCGAGGTGGCCGAGGAATTCGACGCCAAGATCGGCATCTCGGGCGTGGTGCTGACCCGGATGGACGGCGACGGGCGCGGCGGTGCCGCCCTGTCGATGCGCGCGGTGACCGGCAAACCGATCCGCTTTGTCGGTCTGGGCGAAAAGATGGACGCCATCGAGACCTTCGAGCCCGACCGCATCGCGGGCCGAATCCTCGGCATGGGCGACATCGTGGCGCTGGTCGAGAAGGCGCAGGAAACCATCGAGGCCGAGCAGGCCGAAAAGATGATGCGCCGCATGGCCAAGGGTCAGTTCAACATGAACGACCTGAAGATGCAGCTGGAACAGATGCTGCAGATGGGCGGCATGGAAGGCGTGATGGGCATGATGCCCGGCATGGCCAAGATGTCGAAACAGGTGCAGGAGGCCGGTTTCGACGACAAGGTACTGAAGCGGCAGATCGCGCTGATCCAGTCGATGACGAAAAAGGAACGCGCCAACCCCAAACTGCTGCAGGCCAGCCGCAAGAAGCGCATCGCCGCCGGCGCGGGCATGGATGTGTCCGACCTCAACAAGCTTCTGAAGATGCACCGCCAGATGGGCGACATGATGAAGAAGATGGGCCGGATGGGCAAAGGCGGCATGCTGAAACAGGCCATGAAGGGGCTGTTCGGCAAGGGCGGCCTGCCCGCCGACATGGGGGCGGGCATGGACCCCAAGGCGCTGGAAGCGGCGGCCAAGCAGATGGGCGGCAAGCTGCCCGGCGGCGGCCTGCCCGGCCTTGGCGGCGGCGGGATGCCCCTGCCCCCCGGCCTGAGCGGCTTTGGCAAGAAGAAGTGATGGTGCACACCGCATGACCCCCCATCTCGCCGATACCCCGGTTCTGGAAACCGAACGCCTGATCCTGCGTGCCCCCGGCCCGCAGGACTGGCCCGCATGGCGGGCGATGATGGCGTCGGACCGGTCGCGGTTCATCCGCAGCGGCGACATGGACGATGGCAAGGCATGGCGCGCCTTCGGCCACGTAATCGGCCATTGGCTGCTGCGCGGTTGGGGCAATTTCGTATTCACCGCGCGCGGCGACGACACCGCGCTGGGCATGGCCGGCCCGTGGTTCCCCGAGGGTTGGCCCGAACGGGAAATCGGCTGGTCGCTTTGGACGCAACAGGCCGAGGGCAAGGGTTTTGCGTTCGAGGCCGCCGCCACCGCGCGCGGCTATGCCTATGACGTGCTGGGCTGGGACACGGCGGTCAGTTACATCGACCCGGCGAATACGCGGTCGATCGCGCTGGCCGAACGGCTGGGCGCCCGCCCCGATCCGCGGGCCGCGCCCCCTGGCGACCTCCCCTGCCGGGTCTATCGGCACCCGGCCCCCGACGCGCTGGCCGATGGCGGGATGGAGGCCTACGCCTGATGCCCGCACAAACCATCCCCGTTCTCGAAACCCGGCGCCTTGTCCTGCGCGGCCCCGCGCCCGAGGATTATCCGAACTTCAAATCCACCTTCACCAGTTACCGCGCCCGTTTCATGGGCGGGCCTCTGAATGCCTATGAGACGTGGATGCTCTACGCCGCCGAAATCGGCCACTGGCAGATCCGCGGCTATGGCATGTGGATGATCCACGACCGCGCCACCGATGCCACGCTGGGCATGGCCGGCGGCTGGATGCCCGCGAAATGGCCCGAACGCGAACTGGCCTGGGTGATCTGGCCCGATGCGGCCGGCAAGGGTTATGCGCTCGAAGCGGTCGACGCGGCGCGGCGCTATTTCTATTCCGAACTCGGCTGGGACGGGGCGGTCAGCTACATCGACCCCAAGAACCTCGACAGCATCCGGCTGGCCGAACGGCTCGGGGCGACCAAGGACAGAACCGCCCCCACCATCGACGGCAACGACGCGGTCTATCGCCATCCGTCTCCCGATCAACTCGCCGGATCGCAGCTGGCGCATGGGATCGAGATGGAGATCGCGCATTACGCCGACCCATTGTTCAAACCGAAAGGCTGGGCCCTTGACTGACGTGACCGACGCCACCGCGCGCGCCGCCGAACTGCTGAAGGAACACCGCGAGAGCATCGACAGGCTCGACGCGATCCTCGTCTATACGCTGGGCGAACGGTTCAAGCACACCCAGGCGGTGGGCAAGCTCAAGGCCCGACACGACCTTCCCCCGTCCGATCCCGCGCGCGAGGCGCAACAGATCGCACGGCTCGAAGACCTGGCGAACCGGGCCGACCTCGACCCGGAATTCGCCAAGAATTTCCTGAACTTCATCATCGCTGAAGTCATTCAGCACCATCGCAAGCACCAATCGTGACAAGGATGTAGGGTGGGGTTTCACCCCACCGCACGACCGCCATTCAAAGGAGATGAACCAATGGCAATGAAGATCCGACTGGCCCGTGGCGGGTCCAAGAAACGCCCCTTCTACCGCATCGTGGCCGCCGACAGCCGCATGCCGCGCGACGGCCGCTTTATCGAAAAGCTGGGCACCTACAACCCGCTGCTGCCGAAAGACAGCGAAGAGCGCGTGAAGATGAACGTTGAGCGCATCCAGCACTGGCTCGACCTCGGCGCCCAGCCGACCGACCGGGTGGCCCGCTTCCTCGAAGCCGCCGGGCTGCGTGACAAGGCCGCGCGCAACAACCCCAACAAGGGCGAGCCGGGCCAGAAGGCCAAGGACCGTGCCGAGGAAAAGGCCGCCAAGGCCAGCGCAGCCTCCGAAGCGCCCGCAGAGGCCGCCGCCGAGGAATAATCCCGGCAATGGCGGTCTGCGCCTTCCATCACGACATCGCCCGATCCCGGTGCCGCGCGCGCCGGGGCCGGGTCTGAGCCGCCCCGATGGGGCTGCTGCTGCGCCCGGTGCGGGCCGCGCTGCTGGTTGCGCTGGCCTTTGCCGCAGGCGTATTCTGGGAACGGTCAAACCAGGGCGACCGCTGTCTGGACGCGGGCGGCGCGCTGCGGGACGGCCTGTGTATCGGGGCAAGGGAATGAGCGACGAACCGGTCTGTGTCGGCGTCATCGCAGGCGCCTTCGGGGTGCGCGGCGAGGTGCGGCTGAAGAGTTTTACCGCCGAGCCATCCGACATCGCCGCCTACAGCCCGCTATCCACCGAGGATGGCGGTCAGAGCTTTTCGATCACCCTCACCCGGCCGGTCAAGAACGGGTACGCCGCGCGTCTGGGCGGGGTTTCGACCAAGGAACAGGCCGACGCGCTGCGCGGCACCAGGCTCTACGTTCCGCGCGACCGGCTTCCGACTCTGCCCGACGATGAATTTTATCATGCCGATCTGATCGGGCTCGAGGTCGTCGATACCGGCGGCGCGACACTGGGCCGGGTCAAGGCGGTGCTGAACCACGGCGCGGGCGATCTGCTCGAACTGCAGGCGCCGGGGCACTCCACGACAGTGCTGTTGCCGTTCACCCGCGCGGCGGTGCCCACGGTGGATCTGGGCGCGGGCCGGATCGTCGCCGACCCGCCCGACGGCCTGTTCTGAGATGTTGCACCTCGTCGTCCACGCCGGATTTCACAAGACCGGCACCACGACGGTTCAGAAAACCCTGCGCGCCAATGCCCCGGTCCTGAAACCGCATCTGCGCGTCTTTCTGCGCCCGCGCATGGTTGCGCTCTGCGAGGCGGCGCGCGCATGGTCGGTGTCGCGCGGGGCGCTGGACATGGGGCATTTCCGCTATGAACTGGCCGAGCTGGCTCAGGGGTGGGCCCCCGACGATCCGCGCCCGGTCCTGCTGGCCTCCGAAGATCTCGCGGGCCACATGCCGGGGCGACGCGGGCTGACCACCTATGACGCGACGCCGCCATTGATGAAGGCGCTGGCCGACACGGTGGCGCAGGTGCATCCCGGCGCCGATATCCGGTTCTTCTTTTCGACCCGCGCGCCCGCGCCATGGCTGGCCAGTTGCCATGCGCAACACCTGCGCGCCGTGCGCATGGTGCTGGATGCCCCGACCTATGCGGATCGCTACCGCGCCTCGGCCGATCTGGATGCGGTGATAAACGCGGTTTCAGCGGCGGTCACACCCGCCCCTGTGCTGCGCCGCGCGCTGGAAGACAGCGCCGGGCGGGTACTCGGCCCGCTGGACCCGCTGCTCGACCTCTGCGGCCTGCCCGACACCGTCCGCGACCGGTTGAAGCCGCAACCCGTTGCCAACCGGCGCCATGATCCGGCGATTCTGCTTGCGCTTCTGGCCGCCAACCGCGATCACGCCGACCCGGATGCGCTGAGGGCCGCGAAACGCGCGATCCTGGCCGCCGCGCAGGAAAGGTGACCACCCGTGACTGACAACAAACGTCCCGCCCGTGCGCAGGGCCGCAAGACCATCCGCCCGACGCTGAAGCCGCGCGAGCTGATCACGCCGACACCCGAGCTGAAAGGCGCGTGGTCGGCGCAGGTGATCACCCTGTTCCCCGGCGCCTTTCCCGGCGTACTGGGCGAAAGCCTAACCGGCAAGGCGCTGCAAGAGGGCCTGTGGCGGCTGGAAACCCACGATCTGCGCAACTTCGGTATCGGCCGGCACCGCAATGTGGACGACACACCCGCCGGTGGCGGCGCAGGCATGGTTCTGCGCGCCGACGTGCTGGGCGCCGCGATCGACGCCGCCCGCGAAACCGCCGTCCCCGGTGCCCCCCTGATCTACCTGTCGCCGCGCGGGCGGCCCATGGATCAGGCACTGATGCGACGGCTGGCGCGCGCGGGTGGCGTGACCCTGATCTGTGGCCGGTTCGAGGGTGTCGACGAACGGGTGCTGGAACATTACGCCGTCGAAGAGGTCAGCCTGGGCGATTTCGTGATGACCGGGGGGGAAATTGCCGCCCAGGCGCTGATCGACGCCACTATCCGGCTGTTACCCGGCGTGCTGGGCAACGCGGCCTCGGCGGACGAGGAAAGTTTTTCCAACGGGTTGCTGGAACACCCGCAATATACCCGCCCCGCCGAATGGCAGGGCCGTACCATCCCCGAGGTGCTGATGTCCGGCCATCACGGCCGCATCGCCGAATGGCGCCGTGAACAGGCCGAGGCCATCACCCGCGACCGTCGTCCCGATCTGTGGGAAACCTACACACGAAAGCCGGAATGAGCACGCCGACGCGCTAGATGCCTCTGGACCACCGCACCCAGGCTTCGGGAGAGCCGCGGAACACGTTGATATCCACCTTGCCCTTGATACCGGGAACCAGACCGGTGCCGGTATATTGCCAGAGCGTCCAGAACGCGCCAGGATAAACCGTTCGCGGGTGCCCTGCGACCGAGCGCAGCCAGAATTCGGTTCCGTGCAGCCGGCCGATCCCGGTTTCGCGGAAGAAATCCACCGTCGTATAGATGATCGGGCGGCGGCCGTAATGCGCTTCGAGCATGGCCAGGAACTTGGTCGCCTCGCGGCGTATCTTGGTGCCGTCGGGGCGCAGCGTGCAGGTCTTGGAATAGGGCGTCCATTCCATGTCCAGCACATGCGGCAAGGCCAGCGCATCGCGCGGCACATGGCGAATGAACCAGCGCGCTTGTTCCTCTGCCGGTCGGCAGAAATAGTAGTAGTGATACGCGCCCCACGGTACGCCCGCCGCGCGTGCCCCCCTGCGGTGATCGTCGAATTTCGGATCGAAGAGGTCGCCGCCTTCCGTGGCCTTCATATAGGCAAAGGACACACCGGCAGCCCGCGCCGTGTGCCAGTCGATATCGCCCTGCCAGCGCGACACGTCGATCCCGTGGATCGGGTAGGATTGCGGCCGCCGCCCGTCCCACGGGTGCGGATCGGCGTCGTCGAATTTCGGATAGGTCACGAGGTCGCCCATCAGAACCTCGCGCACCGCGTCGCCAGAGGCGGGCACGACCGGGTCCGGCGCAGGGGCGCGGCGGCCGCAGGACACCATCACGAGCATGGCGACGATCAGAACGGTGACGATGCGCATGGAACCTCCTGCCGAAACCTGCCAGATCGCCTCTATCGGGCAAAACCGCCGGGCGCCAGCCCCCGCCATGGGCCGGGCGGATTTCCGGCAGTTTCACGCCCCCGCGCTGCTGCCGGGCCTTGATCCCGGACCGGAAATTGCCTAAACGACCGCTGGTTCGGAATCGCAAACGCGGCGCCGGGCCTGAAACGTGTTGCGCCCCTGCCCCGCTTTCTTCCGCGTGGCGACGTGACGCAAACCGGTTCGGGAAAGAAACGACCGACCTGATCTCTGGCGGGCACCTTCGGGTGGACCCGGACGAAGACCAAGAGCTCTCGGGACGACCAGAGACCTTCGTGGAACAACCACGAGCAAACCAGGAGAAATGCGATGGACCTGATCGCACAGCTCGAGGCGGAACAGATCGCCTCGCTGGGGAAAGATATCCCCGACTTCAAGGCCGGTGACACCGTGCGTGTCGGCTACAAGGTGACCGAAGGGTCGCGTTCGCGGGTGCAGAACTACGAAGGCGTCTGCATCGCGCGCAAGAACGGCGACGGCATTGCCGGTTCCTTCACCGTCCGCAAGATTTCCTTCGGCGAAGGCGTGGAACGTGTGTTCCCGCTCTATTCGACCAATATCGACAGCATCACCGTTGTCCGCCGTGGCCGTGTGCGCCGGGCGAAACTCTACTACCTGCGCTCGCGCCGGGGCAAATCCGCCCGGATCGCGGAGGACAGCCACTACAAGCCGAAATCCTCGGGCGCCGAAGCGTAAGGAACCGCAGCGATGAAAAAAGATATCCATCCCGATTATCACCTCATCGACGTCAAGATGACCGATGGCACCGTGGTACAGATGAAATCGACCTGGGGCGCCGAGGGCGACCAGCTGGCGCTGGACATCGACCCCAGCGTGCACCCCGCCTGGACCGGTGGCGGCACCCGCCTGATGGACACCGGCGGCCGCGTGTCGAAGTTCAAGAAGAAATACGAAGGTCTGGGCTTCTGATCCCATCCCCTTCGGGTTTTGCAAAGGCCGCCTTCGGGCGGCCTTTTTCGTGCGGCTTTCGCAAGCTGGCGCTTTTCATCCCGCGCCGCGCCTCCTATGAACCCGGTGAACCCGCGACGCAACGCGGGACCAGGCAATGAGGGCGGTCATGGCGCATATCATCGTTGTTGGGAACGAAAAGGGCGGCGCGGGCAAATCCACCGTGTCGATGCATGTGGCCACCGCGCTGGCCCGGCTGGGGCATCGCGTCGGCACCATCGACCTGGACCTGCGCCAGCGCAGCCTGGCCCGCTATGTCGAAAACCGTAACGCCTTTATCCGTGCCGAGGGGCTGGCGCTGCCCAGCGCGAGCACCGGCAGCCCGGCGGGCGTCAACGGCACACCGCCCGCTGACGAAGACGCCGCACCGCTGCTGGAGCAGGCAGTCGCCGCGCTGGAACCGGACAACGACTTTATCCTGATCGACTGCCCCGGCGCGCATACGCCGCTGGCCCAGGCCGCCCATGCGCTGGCCGACACGCTGGTGACACCGCTGAACGACAGTTTCGTGGATTTCGACCTGCTGGCGCGGATCGACCCGTCGGGCGAAAAGGTGCTGGGCCCGTCGGTCTATTCGGAAATGGTCTGGACCGCGCGCCAGCGGCGGGCACAGGCGGGCGGCAGGCCGATCGACTGGATCGTCCTGCGCAACCGTGTCGGCAGCCAGCGGATGCTGAACAAGGACCGGATGGAAAAGGCGGTGGCCAACCTGTCGCGCCGGATCGGGTTCCGCGTCGCGCCCGGTTTCAGCGAACGGGTGGTCTTTCGCGAACTGTTCCCGCGCGGGCTGACCCTGCTGGACCTCGGCGATACCGGTGTCCGGCAACTGAGCCTGTCGAACATCGCCGCGCGGCAGGAACTGCGCGACCTGATCCGCGCCCTGGACCTGCCCGGCGTCAACGTCACGTTTTGATCGCGTCGCCGTCCGGCCGGGTGTGGATGGTAAACAGCTCCTGCGGGGCGGGAACGCCGCGCAGCATGTAGCGGCCCAGAGAAACAAGGTCGTGGCCGGTCTGCCCGGCATCGCGCACGACGCGTTCCGACAGGATAATGTCCTGCCCCACGGCCCTGTGCATCCCCGCTATCCGCGCTGTCTGGTTGACCGCAGGCCCGATGGCGGTGAAATCCAGCCGCGTGTCCGCGCCGATATTGCCATAGAGAATGTCGCCCCCATGCAGGGCCAGCGTGAACCCGGTGGCGGGTTCCCCGGAGGCGCGCCGCTCGGCGCTGCGCGTGGCCATGTCCCGGCCCAGCCGGTCGGCCATGTCCAGCGCCGCGCGCGCGGCGGATTGCGGATCTGACGCCTCGAACATCGCCAGTAGCCCGTCGCCCATGAATTTCAGGACGTGGCCGCCCCGCTGCTGAACCAGCCCCACCACGATGCTGAAATAATCGTTCAGCATGTCGATCAATGCCGCGCCATCGGTTTCCTCGGCCAGCTTGGTAAAGCCGGTCAGATCGAAATAGCAGATCACCGCGCGGATCTGCTGCAGCGACCCACGGCGGATTTCGCCGGTCAGCACCCGGCGTCCGGCATCGCGGCCCAGATAGACCCCCAGCAGATCCCGCCCCATGCGCCTGTTCGCCGCCGATTTCAGCGCCAGCCCCAGCTGCGGCAGCGTCCCGCGCAGCAGGTTCAGGTCGGCGTCGCGGAACCCGCCGGGCGCATCCGTGGTCCAGGAGATCAGGAACCCCTCCGGCGGGTTGTGGGGATCGATATGCTCGACTGTGCTCAAATCTTCAAAGGTCATGCTCGACGCGAAGTAGTCGGACCCGCCCCGGTCCCGCAGATCGTTCAGCATCGGGAACGGCAGCGGATCGCCGTGGTCCAGCCGGACCCGCAACTCCGGCAGCCGGTCGCGCAACACCGCAAAGAGCGGGCTCTGCAGCCAGCGGTCGCGCGGCGTTTCGCTATGGGCATAGGTTTCGTGCGACACCCCAGCGCCCCGCAGCCAGTCGAACCCGATACCGCCGAATTCGGGATGCAGCGCGCGCTGCGCCACGTGAAGCCGCATCAGCGGCACACCGAGA
>CAYGNB010000022.1:12420-17084 GCA_964351135.1 uncultured Rhodobacterales bacterium
CCGGGTCAGGGTCTTTTCATAGGCCGCCGCGACCTCGCGCAGATCGCGATAGGCCGCAACACCCGCAGCGGTCAGCTCCAGATGTTCGGACCGCCGGTCGTTCTCGTCGCGCGTCCGGGTCAGGAACCGGCGCTCCTCGAGCCGCCGCACCGCGCGGCTGATCTTGGTCTTGTGGGTGCGCGCCCGTTCCCCGATCTCCTTGGCCGTCATGCGCCCGTTCTGGCCCAGATGAAACAGCACCCGCCAGTCGGTACGCAACATCCCGTAGCGCCCCTTGTAGACCTGCTGGAACGACAGGCTGCTGGCCTCGGCGGCCTGCGCCAGCAGGTATGGCAGGAAACTTTGCAGATCGAAGTCATCTTTTTTGCTCATCTCGTGGCACTAGCTGTTGTTAGTTACAAAATCAACTACTAGACCACCGCCAGCAATGGAGGACACGCCGATGAATCGCCCCACCGATCCGCATAGCTTCACCCAGGCCAGCAGCCCCACCGGCACCACGCCGGGCTACATGCCGGGCTTTGGCAACGATTTCGAAACCGAGGCGCTGCCAGGCGCCTTGCCGCAGGGCATGAACTCGCCCCAGAAATGCAATTACGGGCTTTACGGCGAACAACTCTCGGGCACCGCCTTTACCGCAGAAAGCACCGAACGCACCTGGTGCTATCGCATCCGTCCCAGCGTGAAACATTCGCACCGCTACGACAAGATCGACCTGCCCTACTGGAAATCGGCACCCAACGTGGACCCGGACGTGATCAGCCTGGGTCAGTACCGCTGGGATCCGGTCCCGACGACCGATCAGCCGCTGACCTGGCTGACGGGAATGCGCACGATGACCACCGCCGGCGATGTGAACACGCAGGTGGGCATGGCCAGCCATATCTACCTGGTCACCGAATCCATGGTGGACGACTATTTCTTTTCCGCCGACAGCGAATTGCTGGTTGTGCCGCAGGAGGGCCGGCTGCGGTTTGCGACCGAACTGGGCATCATCGATCTGGAGCCCAAGGAAATCGCGATCATCCCGCGCGGGCTGGTCTATCGTGTCGAACTTCTGGAAGGCCCCGCGCGGGGTTTCGTCTGCGAGAATTACGGCCAGAAATACGAACTGCCGGGACGAGGCCCGATCGGGGCCAACTGCATGGCCAACCGGCGCGACTTCAAGACGCCGGTCGCCGCCTTCGAGGATCGCGAGGTGCCGTCCACCGTCACCGTAAAATGGTGCGGCCAGTTCCACCGCACCGAGATCGGGCAATCGCCGCTCGACGTGGTGGCGTGGCACGGCAACTATGCACCCTGCAAATACGACCTGCGCGATTACTGCCCGATCGGGGCGATCCTGTTCGACCACCCCGACCCGTCGATCTTTACCGTTCTGACCGCGCCCTCTGGCGTGCCGGGCACGGCGAATATCGATTTCGTGCTGTTCCGCGAACGCTGGATGGTGATGGAAGACACTTTCCGCCCGCCCTGGTATCACAAGAACATCATGTCCGAACTGATGGGCAATATTTACGGCCAGTACGATGCCAAGCCACAGGGCTTTGTCCCCGGCGGCATGAGCCTGCACAACATGATGCTGCCGCACGGGCCGGACAAGAACGCCTTTGAGGGCGCATCGAACGCCGATCTGAAACCCGAGAAGCTCGACAACACGATGTCCTTCATGTTCGAAACCCGGTTCCCGCAGCACCTGACCGCCTTTGCCGCCAACGAGGCACCGCTGCAGGACGACTACATCGATTGCTGGGCCGATATCGACAAGAAGTTCGACGGAACGCCCGGTAAGAAGTAACAGGTAAACAGGGGGCGCTGCCCCCTCTGCGCCTTTGGCGCATTCACCCCCGGAGTTTTTCGGGCAAGATGAAGGGGCGGGCCATGCGCGACCGCCAGCAAAGGGATCGCCGATGCCATTGATGAAATCCTGGGTCGAGTCTGCCAACGCGGCAGATCATCCGTTTCCGCTGAACAACCTGCCCTACGGCGTGTTTTCCACCCCGGGCGGCGACCCGCGTTGCGGGGTGGCGATCGGGGACATGATCCTCGACATGGCCGCAGCGGAGGATGCCGGGCTGGTGGACCTGGGCACCGGCCCACTGTTCGACGTGCCATTCTGGAACGAGGCGATGGAGGAAGGCCCCGAGATCTGGACCGCCCTGCGCGACCGGCTGACCGCGATCCTGTCCGAGGGCAGCACCGACCGGGATGCTGCCGAGCCGCTACTGGTGGCGCAGGCCGATGCCGAGATGCACCTGCCGTTCCTGGTGTCGGAATACACCGATTTCTATGCCGGCCGCCATCACGCCTTCAACGTGGGCACCATGTTCCGCGGGCCGGAAAACGCGCTACCGCCGAACTGGCTGCACATTCCCATCGGCTATAACGGCCGCGCCTCGTCGGTTGTCGTCTCGGGCACGCCGGTCCGCCGTCCCTGGGGTCAGCTCAAGGGTCCGAACGACGATCTGCCCCGCTTCGCCCCCTGCGCCCGGTTCGACATCGAACTGGAAATGGGCGCGGTCGTGGGGCAGCCCTCGGACGGGCCGGTGACGGTGGCCGAGGCGGATGCGATGATATTCGGCTACGTATTGCTGAACGACTGGTCGGCGCGCGACATACAAGCCTGGGAATACCAGCCGCTCGGCCCGTTCCAGGCCAAGGCCACCGCCACCTCGATTTCCCCCTGGATCGTGACCCGCGCGGCGCTGGAGCCGTTCCGCTGCGACACGCCGGCGCGCGAATTCGACCTGCTCGATCACCTGAAGGATTGCGGGCCGATGCTGTATGACATCGACCTGTCGGTGACGCTCGCGCCTGAGGGCGGCGCGGAAACCACCATCGCGCGCACCAATTACCGCGAGATGTATTACTCCGCCGCCCAGCAACTGGCCCACCACACCACCTCGGGCTGCCCGATGAACCCCGGGGACCTGCTGGGGTCGGGCACCATATCAGGCGCGACGAAACCCGAACGCGGCAGCCTGCTGGAACTGAGCTGGGGCGGCAAGGAACCGCTCACGCTGGACGGCGGGCAGACCCGCAGCTTCATCGAGGACGGCGACACACTGACGCTGAAGGGTTCGGCGCGCGGCGACGGCTACACCATCGGCTTCGGCGACTGCACCGGCAAGGTGATGGCTGCGCTCGACGATCCCTACGCGCGCTGATCTGCCTTCCTCTTGCCATAAATATCCCCGCCGGAGGCTCCCGCACATTGTCACCGGCGTAACCGTCAGAAAAGGAAGTGCCACATGGCCAAGGCATTCGCATCCCAGGGCGACCTGAGTGAAAAGGAAATCAGCTTCACCGAAATCGGAGAGGGCCTTTATGCCTTCACCGCCGAGGGTGATCCCAATTCCGGCGTCATCATCGGCGACGACAGCGTGATGATCGTCGAGGCACAGGCGACCCCGCGGCTGGCACGCAAGGTGATCGACTGTGTCCGTTCCGTCACCGACAAGCCGATCAGCCATGTTGTGCTGACCCATTACCATGCGGTGCGCGTGCTGGGGGCCTCGGCCTTTGGCGCGGGCCAGGTGGTGATGTCGGAAAAGGCGCGGTCGATGGTGGCCGAGCGCGGGCAGGAGGACTGGGACAGCGAATTCGACCGCTTTCCACGGCTGTTCCAGGGGCACGAGGAAATCCCGGGCCTGACCTGGCCCACCACCACGTTTGACGGGCGCATGTCCATCTATCTGGGCAACAGACGCGTGGACCTGATGCAGTTGGGCCGCGCCCACACGTCAGGGGATATCGTGGTCTATGTGCCCGACCAGAACGTGATGTTCACCGGCGACATCGTCGAATATCACAGTGCCTGCTATTGCGGCGACGGGCATTTCCACGACTGGCCCCAAACGCTCGAGGCGATCCGTCGCTTCGATCTCGATGCCATCGCGCCGGGACGCGGCGATGCGCTGGTGGGCCAGGAGATGGTCAATGCCGCGCTCGACCTGACCGGCGATTTCATCCGCTCCACCTATCGTCCGGCGGCACGTGTCGCCCTGCGCGGCGGGTCGCTGAAAGAAGCCTGGGATGCGGTGCGCGCGGAATGCGACCCCAAATTCAGCGATTACGCGATCTACGAACATTGCCTGCCCTTCAATGTCGCCCGCGCCTATGACGAAGCGCTCGACATCGACACCCCGCGCATCTGGACCGCCCAGCGCGACAAGGACATGTGGGAAGCGCTGCAGGGCTGAGCGATATCGGGTCACGCCTTGATCCGCATCATGGCGCATGCCCGGCGCGGCGGTGAACATCTTCGCAGCGCCGCACTGACAGGGAGAGAATCATGGCCTATGACTACACCCCGTTCGAATATGTCGCGCCGCCTGGCCTGACGGCTGCCGAGCCGCGCCACAAGGTCGCCATCGTCGGCGCCGGCCCCATCGGGCTGGCCATGTCCATCGACCTCGCGCTGCGTGGCGTGGCCTCGGTGGTACTGGACGACAACAACGTGGTGTCGGTCGGCAGCCGCGCGATCTGTTGGTCCAAGCGCACGCTGGAGATCTTCGACCGGCTGGGCGTCGGCGCCCGGATGCTGGACAAGGGCGTGACCTGGCGGGTCGGGCGCAATTTCCACGGCGACGACGAGGTCTACAGCTTTGACCTGCTGCCCGAAGAGGGCCACAAGTACCCGGCCTTCATCAATCTGCAGCAAT
>CAYGNB010000023.1:0-16992 GCA_964351135.1 uncultured Rhodobacterales bacterium
CCCGCCGGCGCCTATGCCTGCGAGGTCGAGGTCGATCCCGAAACCGGCAAGGTCAGCATCGAGCGGATGATGGCGGCGGATGATTTCGGCAATATCGTCAACCCGATGATCGTCGACGGCCAAGTCCACGGCGGGCTGGCGCAGGGGATCGGCCAGGCGTTGCTCGAAGGTTGCGTCTATGACGAGAACGGCCAGCTGCTGAGCGCGTCCTACATGGATTACGCGATGCCGCGCGCCGACGATCTCCCGAGTTTTGAGGTCGACCATTCCTGTTCGACGCCCTGCACCCACAACCCGCTGGGGGTGAAGGGCTGCGGCGAGGCAGGCGCCATTGGGTCGCCGCCTTCGGTGGTGAATGCGGTTGTGGACGCGCTGCGGTCGGCCGGCAAAGACGTGACCCATATCGACATGCCGCTGTCGCCGGCGCGGGTCTGGGCGGCAATGCAGGGCTAGAGGGCGGACCCCGGGGGCGCTGCCCCCGGACCCCCGGAGTTTATCTGGCAAGATGAAGATCCCTGCGGGGTCTCGGCGCCAGGGGAGGAAAACAGGATGTATGAATTCGAATTCGTGAAACCGGGAACGGTGGAAGAGGCGGTCGCGGCGCTGGCCGCCGAGGATGCGCAGGCGCTGGGCGGCGGGCAGACGCTGATCCCGACGCTGAAGCAGCGGTTGGCAAGCCCGTCGAAACTGGTGTCGCTGACCGGTATCGCCGGGATGCAGGGCGTCAGCGCGACCGATGGCGGGTTGCGCATCGGCGGGGCCACCAGCCACGGTGCGGTTGCGGCCGGTGCGGGGACCTACCCGGCCCTGGCGGCGCTGGCGAGCCATATTGGCGATCCGGCAGTGCGCAATCGCGGCACCATCGGCGGCAGCCTGGCCAACAACGACCCGTCGGCGGATTACCCTGCGGCGGCGCTGGCGTCGGGCGCGACCATCGTCACCGACCGGCGCGAGATCGCGGCGGACGACTATTTCACCGGCCTGTTCGAAACCGCGCTGGACGAGGGTGAGATCATCACGGCAGTGAGTTTCCCGATCCCGCAGGCGGCGGCCTATCAGAAATTCGAACAGCCCGCGTCGCGCTTTGCGCTGGTGGGGGTGTTCGTGGCGAAGTTTGCCGATGGAGTGCGGGTCGCAGTCACCGGCGCGTCAGAAGGCGGCGTGTTCCGCTGGAGCGAGGCGGAGGCGGCGCTGTCATCCGATTTCTCGGCCGCGGCGCTGGACGGGCTGAGCGTGTCCGCCGATGGCATGATCGGCGATCTGCACGGGACGCCGGACTACCGGGCGCATCTGGTCGGCGTGATGACGAAACGGGCGGTGGCGGCCGCCGGCTGAGCGTTTTCGTCGATGGAAACACGAACGCCCCGGCCAAGGCCGGGGCGTTTTGCGTTTAGTCGCGGGTGCCGGCGAAACGGCCCTGCCATTCTTCGCGCTGATCGTCGGTGATCTTGGCGAACAGCACGTCCGGCACGGTAAAGCCGTGGCCCGGCGCCAGCGCGGACAAGGCCGCCTCCACGTCGTCGGGCCAGCTGTCGTCGTCGGTGCCCATCGCGGCCAGCATCCGGGCGCTGGCGTCGGGAATGAACGGGGCCGACAGCACCGCGTAGAGCCTGATCAGGTTCAGCCCCAGTCGCACCTGCGCTGCCCCGCGGTCGGGGTCGGTCTTGAACGTGGACCAGGGGGCGGCGGATTGAAGGTATTCATTGCCCGCCACCCAGATCGCCCGCAGTTCCTGCGCGGATTTGCGCACCTCCATCGTTTCCATGTGGCGTTCATAGGCGCGGATACGGGTGGTCAGATCGGCGATCAGGGCCTGTTCCTGTTCTCCATACTCGCCGGCCGGGACCTCTTCGCCGAATTTCGAGCGGCAGAATTTGGTGATCCGTGACACGAAGTTACCCAGAACGTCGGCCAGATCCTTGTTGACCCCCTGCTGGAAACTTTCCCAGGTGAATTCGGAATCCGAACTTTCCGGGCAGTTCGACAACAGCCACCAGCGCCAGTAATCCGCGGGCAGGATTTCCAGCGCCTGATCCATGAATACGCCGCGGCCCTGCGACGTGCTGAACTGGCCACCATCGTAGTTGAGATAGTTGAAGCTCTTGAGGTGATCGACCAGCTTCCAGGGTTCGCCCGATCCGATGATCGTGGCCGGGAAGGACAGGGTGTGGAACGGCACGTTGTCCTTGCCCATGAACTGGACATAACGCACGTCCTCCGCACCCTTGTCCGTGCGCCACCAGCGTTGCCAGTCGGCATCCGGCCTGCCCTGGGCCTCGGCCCATTCGGCGGCGCAGGCGATATATTCGATGGGCGCGTCGAACCAGACATAGAACACCTTGCCTTCCATGCCGGGCCAGTCCCGATCGCCCTTTTTCACCGGGATGCCCCAGTCGAGATCGCGGGTGATACCGCGATCCTGCAGCCCGTCGCCGTCATGCAGCCATTTCTTGGCGATCGAGGTGGTCAGCACCGGCCAGTCGGTCTTGCTGTCGATCCAGGCGTCCAGCTGGTCCTTCAGCGCCGACTGGCGCAGGTAGAGGTGTTTGGTTTCACGCACCTCCAGGTCGGTCGACCCCGAGATCGCGCTGCGCGGGTCGATCAGGTCGGTCGGGTCGAGCTGCTTGGTGCAGTTTTCGCACTGGTCGCCACGGGCCCGGTCATACCCGCAATTGGGGCAGGTGCCTTCGATATAGCGGTCGGGCAGGAAACGCCCGTCGGCGTTGGAGTAAACCTGTTTTTCAGAGACTTCGCGGATCAGCCCGGCATCGGCCAGCCGGCCCGCGAAATGCTGGGTCAGCCTGTGGTTTTGCGGGCTCGAGGACCGCCCGAAATGATCGAAGCTGAGCCCGAAACGGCGCGCGATGTCCGCCTGCACCTCGTGCATCTCGGCGCAGTATTCGGCCACCGGCTGGCCGGCCTTGGCTGCGGCCAGTTCGGCCGGGGTGCCGTGTTCGTCGGTGGCGCAGAGGAACATCACCTCGTTGCCCCGGCCGCGCTGGTAGCGGGCGAACAGGTCGGCGGGCAGCTGGCTGCCGACGAGATTGCCCAAATGCTTGATCCCGTTGATATACGGGATTGCCGAGGTGATGAGGATACGTGCCATGGGAATGTCCGTCCTGTGATGCGCGGGCGTATGTAGCGCAGGCGTGCAGGCCCGTCACCCCCGGAACGTGCGGCGCGGGCGAGCCCGGTCAGCCGTCGCGGTCGCGGCGCTGGCCGAAGATCCGCCCGATCTGGAACGATGTGCGCGGGGTAAAGACATAGCTGGTGCGGGTTTCGGCCGGGCGCGCGCCCATCCGGGCCAGTCCGAACACCAGCAGACCCAGATGACCGACCGAGATGAACAGGAACAGTGCCTGCGGGCCATAGGCGGCGATCAGCCCCGAAGTGACCAGCGGCGATGCGATGGCGCCGAGCGCATAGAGGAACATCAGCGCCGCCGACAGCTCGACCCGTTCGTCATTGCTGGCATAGTCATGCGCATGGGCCGCCGAGATCGAGAAGATCGGAAAGGTGGTCAGCCCGAACAGCCCCGCCGACAGCATGATCGCGGTTTGTGCCCCCACGGGCGCGGCGATGGTGACACCGCAGGACAGGATGGCGGCGACGGAGAATCCGATCAGCACATGGCGGCGGTCGTATTTGTCCGCCAGCCACCCCGCCGGGTATTGCGCCAGCGCGCCGCCCAGCACGAAGGCGGCGAGGAACACACCGATCTGGTCGGCGCGCAGTCCGACCTCCTGCCCATAGAGCGGACCGACCATGCGGAAGGCGGCGGTGCTCAGGCCGGCGACGATGACCCCGACCGTGGCCAGGGGCGACAGCCTGACGGCCAGCATCGGGCGCAGGCGCGGGGCCGCGGGCGTTTCGGGCTGGGTCACCCGCGTGAGCGTCAGCGGCAGCAGCGCGGCGCAGCAGATGATCGCCAGGATATTGTAGGAAACATAGCTGGCTGGTTCGAGTACGCCGATCAGCAATTGCGCCACCAGCGATCCGGAGGTGTCCACCATCCGGTAGATGCCCATGGTGCGGCCGCGGTTGTCGTTGGTGGCCTTGGCGTTCAGCCAGGCCTCGATCACGGTGTAGCAGCCTGCCACGCACAGCCCCGATGCCACCCGCATCGCCGCCCAGGCCCATGGGTCGATCACCAGCATATGCGCCAGCAGGCCGATCGAGCCGGCGGCGGTAAAGGCGGCGAAGGCGCGGGAATGACCGACCGTTCCCAACAGGCGGGGCGCCCACCAGCAGCCGATGAAGAAACCGAGGAAATGGGCCGACCCCAGCAGGCCGACCTCGGCGGCGGTGAAGTCCATGGCCAGTCCCGACAGCGCGTCCAGCGGCCCGACGCCCCCGGTGGCCAGTTGCAGCAGCAATACGGACAGGAACAGGGCGGCAAAGGACAGGATCGTACGCATGACCGGCCCAGAATGATCAGCGCGCCTGGTGGGGCTTGTGGAAAATCGACACCCACAGGTCGTTTTCCCCTCATTTGCGTCGCCGCTTGTCCACGGTTCGAATGTCAAAGACGATGCCGGACGCCCCAGTCGGTGCCGGGGCTGCCCTAGGTGGCGTGGATGGTCGCGTCGATGTTCAGCCCGACCGTGTCGGCAACCATTTCCGCATAGGCGGTCAGCCCATAGGCGGCGCGGCTCAGGTGGCCGCGCAGATGCACCGAGAGCTGGCTCAGATCGTCCGCCGCGCTGCCGCGCGGACGATAGAGATCGGCGTCGAAGGTCTGCGGTCGGGTGACACCGTGCAGGGTCAGCTCGCCGGTGATCCGCGCGCCGTCGGACAACCGCCCGCCGGCGCCCAGCCGGATCGCGGTGGAGCGGAAGCGGATTTCGGGGAAGCGGCGGGCATCGAGCATCTCGGGGCCGATCAGGGTGGCGGTGACGAACCCGATACCGGTGCGTGCCCGCCCGACATCCAGCCGTACATCGACCGATGAGGCGGCCAGCCGCGTCGGGTCGATCCGAATATCGGCATGGCGCACCGGCATGGTGCCGCTCTGCAGGGCGCCGTTGAGGGTAAAGGTGAACCCGACCCGTGTCGCCCCCGGATCCAACCGGTAACGCCGCCCCGCCGCGCCCGCTGGGACCGGTAGCAATATGCTGGCGGCCAGCGTCAGCAGCAGGTTGCGGCGGGGCTGTGTATGGTGAATTGGAGCGGTCATCGGGTCTCCTGCCCCGATTGCAGATGAGGCCAGTATAGACCCGGTGCGCAGCATGCAGGGCGATAGCCCACGGTATGTCACCCGATTGTCATGCGGTCGTGATCCGCAATTCGATCCCGCCAGTGTCACGCCGCGCCGGGCGGGCAATCCACGCCTTGGGTGGCGCGGTGCGGGCACGGCGGCGTTCCAGACGCCAGGCCCGCCCCGGCGGATCATGTATTCCGGCCATGTGCCAACGGCTTTCTGCCCCGGCGGCGCCGCCATCGTCCGGGGTCAGCAGCAGGCCCAGCGGTGACGCCCCCTTCGGCGCGGTTTCCGCCCCGGTCTCGGCGGCCAGATGCAGCCGCCGCACCGGGGTCAGCGGTGGCGGTTCGGGCAGTTCGGTCACCACCAGCGGCGTGGTGCCGGACCGCAGCGCCTCTTCGGCGCACCACAGCAAATCGGCGGCGCGACCGGGGCGGACCAGCAGGACCCGCGCCGGATCGGCCCAGGGCAGGATGCCTGCGGGGTGCAGCCCTTCGGCGGACCAGGACGGGGCGATCCACAGCACCGGCCCGGCGGTCCGCTCCATCACCCGCCCGGCCAGCCATATGGCAAAGGTCCAGCGTGCCGGACCGCAGGCTTCGTGTACGCGCGCCTGCGTCAGCGCGATTCCGTCCGCCAGGGTCAGGGCGGGTCGCGGGCGCGATCCGAACGGTGTATGCAGGCGAGTCGGCATCGGCAGGAACTATACATGTTCCCATTTTGTTCTAAAAGTCCGGGTTGTGGCTGCCCCGTGCCCGGCCCTGAAAATTCGGTGGTTTACCCTGTCAGGGGGGCTGGCTAGTCTCCGCCCGGCAGGAAAGGGGAGCCGTCGCATGCAGATGAACGAACTGGGCCGCACCGGTCTGAAGGTGAGCGAACTGTGTCTTGGCACCATGACCTTCGGCACCCAGACCGGCGAGGCCGAGGCCCATGCGCAGATCGACCATGCCCTGACGTCGGGGGTGAATTTCGTCGACACCGCCGAAATGTATCCCGTAAACCCGGTCAGCCGTGACTATGCCGGGCGTACCGAAGAGATCATCGGCAACTGGAACGCCGCCAATCCGGCGCGGCGGGGCGACTACATCCTGGCCACCAAGCATTCGGGCGAAGGGCAGAAGGCGGTGCGCGACGGCGGGCCGATTACGGCCGAAACCATCCCCGTCGCGATCGAGGGGTCGCTGCGGCGGTTGCGTACCGATTACATCGACCTCTACCAGTTCCACTGGCCGAACCGGGGCAGCTACATGTTCCGCCAGCACTGGACCTACGACCCGTCGCGGCAGGATCCGGCGGCGGTGCTCGACAACATGCAGGATTGCCTGCAGGCGTTGCAGCGCGAGGTGGACAGGGGCACCATCCGTCATTTTGGCCTGTCCAACGAAAGCGCCTGGGGTACCGCGCAATGGCTGCGGCTGGCCGCGGCGGGGGCAGGGCCGCGCGTGGCCTCGGTGCAGAACGAATATTCGCTGCTCTGCCGGCTCTTTGACACGGACATGGCCGAACTGAGCGTCAACGAGGATGTGGGCCTGATGGCGTTTTCACCGCTCGCGGCGGGGCTGCTGACCGGCAAGTATCAGGACGGCGCGGTGCCCGGCGGCAGCCGCATGACGCTGAACCCGGAACTGGGCGGGCGCAAGACGCCGCGTGCGTTCGCGGCGGTCGATGCCTATCTGCAGGTGGCGCGCAAGCATGGGCTGGACCCGGTTCACATGGCGCTGGCCTGGTGCCGGACCCGGCCGTTCATGGCGACGGCCATCTTCGGGGCGACCACGCTGGCGCAGCTCGACCACGCGCTGGGGTCGGTCGAGGTGACGCTGACGCAGGAGGTGCTGGACGACATCGTTGCCGCGTACCGGCAGCACCCGATGCCTTACTAGGCGCGATGTCGGAAACCGCCATGATACTTCGCTGACGGGACAGATGGCGGCAGGCGGCTGGATGAGCCTGCGCCTGAAACATAGGAGATTCCGATGCCATTGACCATGAACAAGGAGGTGTTCATCACCTGCGCCGTAACCGGATCGGGCAGCACCCAGGACCGCAGCCCCCACGTTCCGCGGTCGCCCGCGCAGATCGCCGACAG
Organism: uncultured Rhodobacterales bacterium; assembly: GCA_964351135.1. Taxonomy (GTDB): domain Bacteria; phylum Pseudomonadota; class Alphaproteobacteria; order Rhodobacterales; family Rhodobacteraceae; genus Pukyongiella. Next base: position 7,287 of record CAYGNB010000023.1, read on the forward strand.
CGCGATCGCCGCGGCCAAGGCCGGGGCGGCGGTGGTTCATTGCCACGTTCGCGACCCGGAGACCGGCACGCCCAGCCGCAAGCGTGACTATTACCGCGAGGTGACCGACCGGATTCGCGATGCCGAGGTCGATGTGGTGTTGAACCTGACCGCCGGTATGGGGGGAGACATGGTGTTCGGTGGCGTGGAAAACCCGCTGCCGACGGTTGCGGGCACCGACATGGTGGGGGCCAGCGAACGGGTGGCCCATGTGGCCGACTGCCTGCCCGAGATCTGCACGCTGGATTGCGGCACGATGAATTTCGCCGAGGCCGATTACGTGATGACCAATACGCCGGGCATGTTGCGGGCGATGGGCCGCATGATGACGGAACTGGGCGTCAAACCCGAGATCGAGGCCTTTGACACCGGCCACCTGTGGTATGCCAAGCAACTGGTCGCCGACGGTATTCTGGAGCCGAACGCGCTGGTGCAGCTGTGCATGGGCGTGCCCTGGGGCGCGCCGGACGACCTGAATACCTTGATGGCGATGGTCAACAACGTGCCTGACGACTGGACTTTTTCGGCCTTTGCGCTGGGCCGCAACCAGATGGCCTATGTCGCGGCCAGCGTCCTGGCGGGAGGCAATGTGCGCGTGGGGCTCGAGGACAACCTGTGGCTCGACAAGGGCGTGCTGGCCGAGAACTGGCAACTGGTCGAACGCGCGGCGAATATCGTCGAAAACATGGGCGCCCGCGTGATCGGCCCCGAAGAGGTGCGCGCCAGGCTGGGGCTGGTGAAACGGGCGCCGGTGGCAGCATGACAAAAACGGCATCCATCATCGGCGGCGGCGTCATCGGCGGCGGCTGGGCCGCGCGGTTCCTGCTGAACGGCTGGAACGTGCGGGTGTTCGATCCCGACCCCGAGGCGGAACGCAAGATCGGCGAGGTTCTGGACAATGCCCGCCGGTCGCTGCCGGGGCTCAGCGATGTGCCGTTGCCCGGTGAAGGGCGGCTCAGCTTTCACGACGATCTGGGCGACGCCGTGCGCGGTGCGGCCTGGATTCAGGAAAGCGTGCCGGAACAGCTGGAGCTGAAACGCAAGGTTTATGCCGGGATCGAGGCCGCCTGCGACCCGGATGCGATCATCGGATCGTCCACCAGCGGTTTCAAACCGTCGGAGCTGCAGGAGGGCCGGGCCGATCCGGGGCGGATCGTCGTGGCGCATCCGTTCAACCCGGTCTACCTGCTGCCGCTGATCGAACTGGTGACGACCCCGGCCAATCCGGCACCGCTCATTGATCGGGCCAGCGCCCTTCTTTCGTCGCTGGGGCTCTATCCGCTGCATCTGAAACACGAGATCGACGCCCATGTGGCCGACCGGTTCCTCGAAGCGGTCTGGCGCGAGGCGCTGTGGCTGGTCAAGGATGGGATCGCCACCACCGGCGAGATCGACGAAGCGATCCGTATGGGCTTTGGCCTGCGCTGGGCGCAGATGGGGCTGTTCGAAACCTACCGGGTGGCGGGTGGCGAGGCCGGTATGCGTCATTTCATGGCCCAGTTCGGCCCGGCGCTGAAATGGCCCTGGACGAAACTGATGGACGTGCCCGAATTTACCGACGAGCTGGTCGATATGATCGCCGACCAATCGGACGCACAATCGGGCGCGCACAGCATCCGCGAACTCGAGCGGATCCGCGACAACAATCTGGTGTCGATCCTGCGCGGCCTGAAACACCACGATCAGGGCGCGGGGCGGGTGTTGCGCGAACACGACGCGCGGCTCAAGGCGCTGGGGCCGCTGGCGGGGCAGGTGGACGATATTGGCGACTTGTCGCAGCCGATCCTGACACTGGCCCGCGCGGTGCCGATCGACTGGACCGACTATAACGGCCATATGACGGAATCGAGATATCTCGATGCCTTTGCCTGTGCCACCGACCGGTTCATGGAGATCATCGGTTGCGATGACGGATATATCGCGGCGGGCGGCAGCTATTTCACCGCCGAAACCCATATCCGCCATCTGGACGAGGCCCATGCCGGCGCCCGGATCGAGGTGCGCACACAATTGTTGCTGGGCGCGGGCAAGAAACTGCATCTGTTCCATTCGATGTATGAAGGCGACAGGCTGCTGGCCACGGGGGAACATTTCCTGCTGCATGTCAGCCTGGAAACCCGCCGGCCCTGCGCGCCCTCGGCCGAAATCGAAGCCGCGATGGCCCGGATCACAGCGGCGCAGGCGGATCTGCCCTATCCCGAAGGCGCGGGCCACGCGATCCGCCGCCCGGACTGACCGGGGGCAGGCGGGTCAGAGGGCCGCGAGATGAGCGGCGAAGGCGTCGGAGCGCATCAGCGCCTTGCAGCGGTCGAACCGGCCGGTGGCATAGGCCCAGAAATCCTCGGCGGGGTTGCCGTCGGCGTGTTGGATCAGACCCCACAGCGTCCAGAGCAGGTCGCACATGGCCTTGTAGATCACCATGCGCGCGGTTTCCGCCGCCTCCGGCGCGCGGCCGAAATAGGCGTGCATCATCTCGGCCTCCTGATCCGCGTCGAACCCGGCCTCGACCGACAGATCGCCCAGGTCCCATAGCGGATCGTTCATGCCGGAGTATTCCCAGTCGACGATCCACATCCGGTCGCCGTCATCCAGAAAGTTCTCGCACAGAGGGTCGCAGTGGCAAGGGGCCAGCGGCGCGGGATTGGCGGCCAGCGCGGTCTTGACCGGGTCGGCGGCACGGACGATGTCGTGATATCCCTCGGGCAGATCGGTGTTCTTGCCCGCGAGCACCTTGAGGTAGTCGTCGATCATCGCGAACAGCTCGAACCTGAACCGGAATTCCTGCCCCGATCCGTGCAGTTTTGTCAGCGCGGCGCCCGCGCGCGCCGGCGATCCGGCGCGGCTGCGGAACAGATCCGGGGTCATCGTGGTGATGGGATCGAGGCTGCGGGTGATCATCACGCCGGTTGTGGCGTCGGCCCAAAGTATGTCGGGCGACACGCCCGCCGCTGCTGCCGCGTGGGCATTATGCAGCTCGACTGCGCGGTCGATGTAGTCGTCGGTCCCCATGCCCGGGATGCGGACGATAACCGTTCCGGCCGGGGAGTCCGCACGATACACCCGGTTGGTCAGCCCGCCCAGCCGCGTCAGGTGGCGGTCGGCTTTGGGAATGGCGGCGTGGTGTGGCAGATTGGCCAGCGCGTCATGTACATCTGTCAGGTCATCCGTCATCGGGTCTCCTTTATGATTTCAGGCGCAGGTTCTCGGGATCGTAGAGCGGAGCGGTGACGTGGCGGATCGGGTGGCGGGTGCCGAACGCTTCGAGTTCAAAGTCGGTTTCGTCCCACAGCGCCCGATCGAGATAGCCGTAGAGAATGGTTTGCCCGGTGGTGAACCCGTAAGCCGCCGAACTGGCCAGCGACACGGTTTCGCCCCCGTGCAGAATGGTTTCGCCCCCGTAGAGCGGCAGCCGGACCCCGGAGGTGAAGCAGCACAGCCGCCGGGTGACGCCCTGTTCGGCCTGCCGTTCCAGAGCTGCGCGACCGATGAAATCGCCGCCCGTTCTGAAATGCACGCGCCCGCCCAGCCCGGCCTCGAGCGGCGTGTAATCGGGGGTGATGTCGGCGCTCCAATAGAGATAGCCCTTTTCCATCCTCAGGCTCTCGATGGCACGATAGCCGATATCGCGCAGCCCATGCGTCGCGCCCGCGTCGCGTAACCGGTCGTAGACGTGGCGGGCGAATTCGGTGGGGATGTGCAGTTCCCAACCCAGTTCGCCCACATATCCGATGCGAATGGCCCGCACCGGCGCCGCGCCGATTGCAACCTCGCGACAGGTGGCAAACGGGAACACGTCGGGCGATACGTCTTCTTCGACGACCGCCGCCATCACAGTCCGTGCCTTTGGTCCGGCGAGGTTGAGCACGGCCATGCCGGATGTCACCTCGGTCAGCACCGCGTCGTCCGGCAGGTGGCGTCGGATCCAGTCGCTGTCATGCACGCCGAAACCCGCGCCGGTAACGATATAGAACCGGTTTTCGGCCAGCCGGGTCACGGTCACGTCCGCCTCGATCCCGCCGCGGTCATTGCAGAGCTGGGTATAGATCACCGTGCCTGAGGGTCGGTCCATGTTCGACACCGCCAGCCGCTGCATGGCCGCCAGCGCGCCGGGCCCGGCCAATTCGAATTTCGAAAAACTCGACTGGTCGCACAGCGTCACGCCATTGCGCGCCGCGCGGTGTTCTTCGGTCACGAAATCGAGCCAGCCGGGGTTCAGAAAATCCAGTTGGTCACGCGGCTCGACCCCTTCGGGTGCGAACCACAACGGGCGTTCCCAGCCGTTTTTCGACCCGAACACGGCCCCGTGCGCGGCCAGCCGGTCATGTACGGGGCTGAGCCGCAGGTTGCGCGCGGCTTCGGCTTCGGCCCCCGGCGGGCGCAGCTTGTAGTGATGCGCGTAGTGTTCGACCGCGCGGGGATACATGAAGGTGTTGGTACCGTGATGCGGGCCGAACCGGCGATTGTCGAGCGGCCACAGATCCAAGCTGGGGCGGCCCTCGGTCAACCATTCGGCGATCATCTCACCCGCGCCGCCGCCCGCGGCAATGCCGTAGAGAAAACCCGTGGCCAGCATCAGGTTGTCGAACCCCGGCGCGGGACCCATCACGAAATCGCCATCCGCCGAATAGGGGATCGGACCGTTGATGACCTGCCGGATACCGACCTGCTCGACGATGGGCGTGGTGATGGCGGCCTGTTCGGCCAGCGGCGCGAACCGGTCGAGATTGTCGGGCAGCAGCTGGCGCACGAAGTCGCCCGGAATACCGTCTTCGCCAAAACCCTGCGTGTTGTTCTCGTAACCGCCGACCACCAGCCGCCCGCCTGCATCGGGTTTGTAGTATACCAGCCGGTCGGGATCGCGCAGGGTCGGCAGGTTGTCGGGGAAATCCGGGATCGGTTCAGTGACGACATACTGGTGTTCGACGGCGCAGGCCGGGATGCGCAAGCCCAGCTTGCGGCCCAGTTCCCGGCTCCACATCCCGGCGGCCAGCGTGACGGTTTCTGCCTCCCACACGCCTTCGCTGGTGTGGACCTGCGTGATGCGCCCGCCGCGCAGGGTGAAATTCAGTACCTTGACCTGCTGGTGCAACTCGGCCCCATGCAGCCGCGCGCCCGCCGCGATGGACTGGCACAGACCGCCGGGATCCACATGACCGTCGCTGGGAATATAGGCCGCGCCCTGCAGACCGTCGGTCGAGATATAGGGAAACAACGCCTGCGCCTCGTCGGGCGAAATCAGCTGCATCTCGAGCCCGAAGCTGCGCGCCATCGTCGCCAGCCGCCGGTTTTCCAGCATCCGTTCGGGCGATGCGGCCAGACGCAGGCTGCCGGTCTGTTTCCAGTCGCAGGCCAGCCCGGTTTCGGCCGCGAGCCGGTCATACATGGCGACCGAGCGTTGCAGCATCCGCGTGGTGTTGCGCGACGATCGCAGCTGTCCCACCAGCCCGGCGGCGTGCCAGGTCGCGCCCTCGGTCAGCCGCGCCTTTTCCAGCAGAACGACACCGTGTTCGCCGCGTTGGGCCAGGTGATAGGCGATAGAACAGCCGATGATGCCGCCGCCGATGATCAGATGTTTCGCGGCATGTTCGGCCATGGCGTTACCCTTCGTTCAACAGGTGGATGAGCTCTGCGTGCAATTCCGGGGTGGCGGCGCTGACCACCGCGACATCGTTGGCCAGCCCCGGCGGGCGCCCCTGCCAGTCGGTGATCACGCCGCCCGCGCCTTCGATGACCGGCACCAGCGGCAGATAGTCATAGGGTTGCAGCTGGTAATCGACGCAGGCGTCGACATGGCCCGCCGCGACCAGCGCATGAGGATAGCAGTCGCAGCTGAACCGCCGGTCGCGCCCGGCCCGGTTCAGGCGGGCAAAGACCTGTGGCCGGTCGCGGATGATCTTGTCCGCCTCGTTGATATAGACAAAGGCATCGGCGAGCCGGGTGGTGGACGACGTGCGCAGCGGGCGGGACCTGTTCAGCATCGCGCCTTCGGGCCCGCCGGAATAGACCTCGCGCAGTTCGGGCATGGCGATGGCGCCCAGCACCGGCCGGTCCTGATCAAGTAATCCGACCAGCATTCCATAAAGCGGCATTCCCGTGATGAACGACCTTGTGCCGTCGATGGGGTCGATCACCCAGCGGAACCGGCTGCCGCCGTCGGGACCTCCGCCCGTATCGCCGAATTCCTCGCCCAGGATGGCATCGTCGGGAAACCGCGCGGTTATCGCGTCGCGCAGGACAGTTTCGGTTTCGCGATCCGCAATGGTGACGGGTGTTTCGTCGGCTTTCTGCGCGATATCCAAACCGCACCGGAAATAGCGGCGCGGCACCTCGGCAGCGCGGTCGACAAAGTCGAGCAGAGCCTCTTGCCTGTCCAGCATCGCCTATGCCCCGTTCCCGTTTTCGCCGCCGGCCTGAACCAACGCGATTTCGTTGCGATCCAGCATGTCGGCAATGGCGCGCGGCGGCGGCGCCTCGGTGATCAGCAGGTCGAGCGCGGACTGGTCTGACACCGCGATGGGTGCGCGGCGGCCGAATTTGTCGCTGTCGGCCAGCACGATGCGCGTCTGCGCCCGGCGCGCGGCTTCGCGCGACAGGTCGGCCTCCTGGATGTCATGCAGCATGAACCCGATATCTCCGTTGATGGCACCGGCGGAAAACACGGCGTATTGCACGTTGAACCGGCGCAGAAAGGCGATGGCGTCCTGCCCGAAGGATCCGCCGTCATGCGGGCGAAGCTCGCCGCCGGCAAAGAACACGCGGTTGCCGTTGACGGTGGCCAGCGTGCCGGCCACCGCCAGCGAATTGGTCACGATATAAAGGTTGCGATGCCCCGCCAGCGCCTGCGCCGCGTAGGCGGTGGTCGAGCCGATGTCGAGAAACAGCGAATCGCCGTCCCCGATGATTTCGGCCAGTTTCGCGGCGATGGTGCGTTTGGCCTCGGCGTTGCGGCGCATCCGGGTCTGGAACGGCTGTTCGTTGAGCGTCAGGTCCTCGGAGAGCAGCACCCCGCCATGCACTTTCCGAACCAGCGATTTTTCCTGCAGTGTCCGGATATTGCGCCGCACGGTTTCATCCGACACGCCCAGACGTTCCGCCAGAAATCCGACCCGGCACGACCCGCCAGAGAGCCGGATTTCGCGCAGGATTTCCTGTTCTCGGTGGCTGGTGGTGGGGGGCGGGGCAGTCATGGCGCGGTGATTCCAAATTGGGCATCTGCTCGTATTGCATACCGGAAAAACCACAAAATCCAACAATATTTGGCAAAATGGACGATCAAAGCCACATGTTTTGTTGACCTGTGCAGTTTTTTGGCTGAACTTTTGCATGACGCGGGGCGAATCCCGCGCGATCCACACAGGGGGATGAACAATGAAGAATATCACGAACCTTGCGCTTGCCTGCGCCATGGCGGGCGGTTTTGCCGCTACCGCGATGGCCGAGGTCGAAAGCTCCGATCCGATCAAACTGACGCTGCACGACTGGTCGGGGCAGCTGATCAATACCCAGATCATGGGCGCGATCCTGGAGGAAGCCGGATACAACGTCGAATATGTGCAGGCCGACTATCTCGCCCAGTTCGCCGGGCTGAAGACCGGCGACCTGACATTGGCGATGGAGATCTGGGCTACCACCGGGCAGGAGGCACTGGACGAGGCGACCGCCTCGGGCAAGGTGGTCAACGCCGGGGAAACCGGCCTGCAGGCCATCGAGGAATGGTGGTATCCGATCTATATGAAGGACCGCTGTCCGGGCCTGCCCGACTGGGAGGCACTGAAATCGTGCGCCTCCGAGTTCGCCACCGCCGAAACCGCGCCCAAGGGGCGTTACGTCGGCGGGCCGGTGACCTGGGGCGGCTTCGACGAAGAACGGGTCGATGCGTTAGGTCTGGATTTCGAGGTGGTGCATGCGGGCACCGACGCGGCACTGTTTGCCGAACTCGAAAGCGCGTATCAGCGCGAAGCGCCGGTAATCCTGTGGATCTATGTGCCGCATTGGGCATCGGCGAAATACGAGGGCGAATTCGTCGAATTCCCGCCCTATTCGGCGGAATGCTATGACGACCCCTCGGTCGGTGTGAACCCCGACAAGGCCTATGATTGCGGTAAGCCGCGCGGCCCGATCTGGAAGGCCGCCTGGGCCGGCATGGAAGAGAAATGGCCGGGTGCCTATGCCGCGGTGCAGGCCTACACGCTCGGCAATGATGAAATGAGCACCATGGTCGGCGAAGTCGATCTCGACGGCAAATCCGTCGAGGATGTGGTCGACGCCTGGATGGACGCCAACGAGGACCGCTGGAAAGCCTGGATCGGGCAATAACGCGGATCGCACCGACATGCGCCGGGGCATCATGTTGCCCCGGCCCCCTACATCTTTGGCAGGCGGCGGATGACGGCACCCGAAAAACTGGTTTGCAGGAATGTCTGGAAGCTCTACGGCGCGCAGGCGGACGGTTTCCTGAACGCCAACCCGAACCCAAGTCTGGAGCAGATCCGGCGGGCGGGGCTGATCCCGGCGGTGCGACGCGCCAACCTGTCCATCCGCGAGGGCGAAATCTTTGTCATCATGGGCTTGTCAGGCTCGGGAAAATCGACCCTGGTGCGCTGCCTGTCGCGGCTGATCGAACCGACGGCGGGCGAATTGTTTCTCGACGATCGCGATCTGCTCAAGGCGACCGAGGCCGACATGATCGAGGTGCGCCGCCACAAGATGGGCATGGTGTTCCAGCATTTCGCCCTGCTGCCGCACCTGACCGTGCTGCAGAACGTTGCGTTTCCGCTGACCATTCAGGGCCGCCGCAGGGCCGAGGCCGAGGCCCGCGCCCGTGAGGTCATCGAACTGGTGGGTCTTGCCGGACGTGAGAGCTATTATCCGCGTCAGCTCTCGGGCGGGCAGCAGCAACGGGTCGGCATCGCCCGGTCGCTGGCGGACGAACCCGACCTTTGGTTTCTCGACGAACCGTTTTCGGCGCTCGATCCGCTGATCCGCCGCGAGATGCAAAGCGAATTCCTGCGTCTGCAGGGGATGCTGACCAAGACCATCGTGTTCATCACGCATGATTTCGACGAGGCGATCCGGCTCGCCGACCGTATCGCGATCATGAAGGACGGCGAGATCATACAGGTGGCCACGCCCGAAGAACTGGTGCTGAACCCTGCCTCGGATTACGTGGGCGAATTCACCCGCCATGTCCCGCGCGACAAGGTGATGTCGGTGCGGTCGGTGATGATTGCCGGTGCCGACGGCGCGGGCGACGGCATCGCGGCCAAGGCGACTATTGCCGAGGTGGCCGCGCAGGTGGTCGAGGCAGACGGTCCGTTGCGCGTCGTGGACGACACCGGTGCGCCGGTGGGTGCCGTCGATGCTCAGGCGGTGATCCGCGTGCTGGTGGGCAAGGGCGGTTGAGCATGCAGGCGGCGCGATCAGTCCTGATGCGCGGGCCGGTCTGGGCGGCGGCCGGGCTGATGCTGGTCACGCTGGCGCTGACGCGGTTGTCGGCCGGCTGGCCGGAAAGCCCGGCGCTGGCCTGGGCGCTGGAGTATCCCGCCAGCTGGGTGGTGCCGCTCAAGGACTGGATCTCGGTGGCGATGGGCTGGCTGGTCGAAGATGCGCGGATCGGTCCGGTGTCGTTCACCGATGTGACGCGCGCCATCGCCTGGCTGATCGAACA
>CAYGNB010000024.1:0-5613 GCA_964351135.1 uncultured Rhodobacterales bacterium
TTGGCGATTTTCACGCGGCCCTGGTATTCGCTGGCCAGTTCTTCCAGCGCGGGGCCGATCTGCTTGCAGGGGCCGCACCATTCGGCCCAGAAATCCACCACGACGGGGATATCGGAGTTGCGCACTTCGGCGTCGAACGTGGCGTCGGTGACGGCGACGGTGGACATATTCTTGCTCCTGAATAGGTATCTCTGGCGAGTGAACCTAGGTACGCCCGCCGCCATCGTCAAGGCGCGACACACGAGACAGCGCCGCAGACACGAGATCGTGCGGCAGTGGCATCATTTGCCCGGTGCGTGTCCAGAGGATCGCCGTGTCAATGGTCCGATCCGGCCATATCTGCGCCAGCGCGGACGCATAGGCCCCCATCTGCCGCAACAGACCCTCAGGGCAATCCTCGGCGCGGACGGGAACCGCCGCGTTGGATTTGAAATCCACCGCAAGCACGCGCTCGGGCGAGACCAGCAACCGGTCGATCTGTCCGTGAATCCGAACCGACCCGACCGGGGCGCTCACCGCCACTTCGGCCAGCGCGTCCGCCGCGAAAAGCGTGGCGAGTTCGGGCGCATCCAGCACCCCCGTGGCCTCGGCCAGCAATGCGGACCGTTCCGGTTCGGACCAGTCCGGCAACAGCACAGCCGCGAGGCTGGCGCGGTTGTCGCGTGGCAATCCCGGCAGATGCTCGAGCAGCAGATGCAGCGCGGTCCCGCGCCGCATGGCGGCCTCTTCGTCCAGGCCGTCGCCGCCGGGAAGCGCCTTTTCGCCGCCCAGATCCGATGGCGCCATAGTCGGGGCCGCCACGGCCGGAGCCGGCGCGGGGTGCATCAGACAATCGGGAAGCATCAATTCAGGCGCCGCACCGGGATCTTGGGTAATGACCGGCAGCCCGGTCCAGTCACCCTCGGCCAGCCGCAGCCCGTCGCCGCCATCAAACGGGATGGCTTCGCCCTCCGCCTGCCCCATTGCATCGCGGATCATGTTGTACCAGCAATCGGCGTTATCCTTGAAATCGCCCGCCGCCGCGACGATCAGCCATTTCTCGGCCCGCGTCATCGCGACATAGAGCAGCCGCAGACGTTCCTGTTCCTGCCGCACCTGCGCAGCAGTGTCCGCTTCGGACATGATCGCGGGCATCTCGGCCTGCGGTATCCGCCACAACGGCGTGTCGCCGGTCATCACGATGCCGCTGCCCGATGGTTTGCGACGTGGCCCGGTGTCGGGCAGGATCACGATTGGCGCCTCGAGCCCCTTGGCGCCGTGCACGGTCATCACCCGGATCAGGTCGCCACCGCTTTCCACCTGGCGCTTGATTTCCAGATCGTCGGTTTCCATCCAGGTCAGGAACCCGGTCAGGCCCGGGATCTCGGTCCGTTCATAGGCCAGCGCCTGCCCCAGCAACGCGTTTATCCCGTCCTCGGCCTCGGGGCCCAGCCGCGCCAGCAGTTTCCTGCGGCCGTCGTGGCGGGTCAGAATACGTTCGATCAGGTCGTAGGGCCGCAGAAAATCAGCGGCATCGCGCAGATCCCGCAATATGGCGATGTCGGCCCCGAACTCTGCCTCTCGATCCCGCAGCGCCCGCCACAGGAACCCCGTCTCACGCCGGTGCGCCAGATCGAACAACGCCTGTTCCGACCAGCCGAACAGTGGCGATTTCAGCGCCTCGGCCAGCGACAGGCTGTCCTCGGGGGTGGCAAGGAACCGCAGCAGCGCCGCCAGATCCTTCACCGCCAGTTCCGCGCCCACCTTCAGCCGGTCGGCCCCGGCAATGGGCAGCCCGCATGCCTTGCAGGCACGGATGATCTCGGCAAACAGGTCCGAGCGGCGCTGAACCAGGATCAGGATATCCCCCGCCCGCACCTTGCGGCGGCGGAACCGGCCCGGCCCATCTCCGTCGATGGGGATGGTTTCGGTTCCGATCATGTCCCCGATGGCCTGCGCGATGCGTTTGGCCAGCACCACGTCGTGGTGATGCTCGCTGCGGCGGTCCACCGGGTCGGCCCAGTGCCCGTCATCGCCATCACCGGATTTCGGCACCACCGGCCACAGATCGACACGTCCCGGCAGATCGGCCTTGAACGCGCGATGCAGCCCGTCGGCACCGAAGCCCGCGCTGTCGCGCCCTTCGAACACGAGGTCCACCAGCCGCAGGATCGCCCCGGCCGACCGGAAGGAGTATTCCAGCGTCAGGCTTTCCAGCGGCTTGCCCGCATCGCCCAGCCGGCGGCCGAACTCGGCCTGCATCCGGTCGAATTCGGCCGGGTCCGCGCCCTGAAAGGAATAGATCGACTGTTTGCGGTCACCGACCACAAAGATGGTGCGTTCGGCATCGCCGCGCGCCCCTTCGCCGCTGGCGAATTCCTGCGCGAGACGTTCGATCACCTGCCATTGCTCGGGACTGGTATCCTGTGCCTCGTCCACCAAGATGTGGTCGATCCCGCCATCGAGCCGGTAAAGCACCCAGGCCGCCACCGCCGGATCGCTCAGCAGGCGCCGCGCCCCCAGGATCAGATCGTCGAAATCGAGCAACCCGCGCAACTGCTTGCGGCGTGCGTATTCCGGCAGAAAGGCGGCGGCGAACTCATGCAGCGCCGCCGATTTCCGCGCCGCCGCCAGCGCAAGCCGCCGGTGCCGGGCGGCTTCGACCCGTTCCATCAACGCGTCGAGTTCCGGCATGTAACCGGCCAGCGGCCCCTCGCGCACGGCTTTGGTGGGAAACGACCCAACCTTGGCGGTAAAGGGCTCTTTGGCCGATGCGCCGGTCAGGAACACGCCCTCGAACCCGATCAGCGCATCGAATGACGGCACCGCCAGCCCGCCCAGCCGCTCTGCCGCCTTCGCGTTGTTGCCGCCACTGTCACGCAGAACCGGCAGAATGGCGTCGAGCAACTCTGCCTCGCCGCCCAGAAATACCTCGGGCAACAGCGCGGTTTCGTCATATCCGGCAGGCAGACCGAACAGCGCATGCAGATCCGCCCCGGTCATCGGGTGGGCATCGAATGCCGCCCGGCGCGCGGCAATCTCGCCGGTGATCCGGTCGAAATCCATATCCGACAGATGCCGCGCCAGCCCGTCGATCAGCCCCGCCTGAGGTCCGTCCGCAAAATCCTCGACAATCTCGGCCCGCAGCAGCGCGGCGGCGCGATCCTCCATCTCGGTGAATTGCGGGCTCACGCCCGCTTCGAGCGGGAACCGCCGCAACAGCGCCGCGCAAAACGAATGAATGGTCTGGATCTTCAGCCCGCCGGGCGTTTCGATCGCCCGCGCGAACAATGTCCGGGCGGCCCGCAGCGCGGCAGCGTCCGTGGCTCCGTCAGCGCCCAGATCCTGCAACTGGCGCGACAGATCGGCGTCGGACATCATCGCCCATGCGCCCAGCCGCCGGAACAGCCGGTTCTGCATCTCGCTGGCCGCCGCCTTGGTATAGGTCAGGCACAGGATGTTCTGCGGCTGGGTGCCGTTCAGCAGCAGCCGCGCGACCCGGTCGGTCAGCACCCGCGTCTTGCCCGACCCGGCATTGGCCGACAGCCAGGTGGACACGTCCGGCCGCGCCGCCTGCACCTGCCGTTCGGTGGCGTCGTCGCGCGGCGTCATGCCAGATCCTCCGGGGTCGCGTCGACGGCGCGATCCCATTCACCGAACCGCGCCAGATGGTCATAGCTGCCGCGATCCTTGTCGCTGAACAGCATCCGGCGCGAGGTGAAGCCCTGTTCGGGATCGAGATAGCGCGCGATCAGCCCGGTGAAATCGGCGCGGATCTCGGCCACGGGTTCATCGTCCAGCGGCGCGGACCTGATTGCCCCCTTGCCCGACAACCCGACGAAGCTGGCACCCGCGACATGGGCCGGGGCGAACCCTTCGAATCCACCCTCTTCGGCGATCAGCGCGCTGAGCAGAAGTTGCTTGTCGAACTGCGCCTGCTGTTTGTCCGTGGGCACCTGCCCGGTCTTGTAGTCATAGATCCACAGCGCGCCGCGATCATCCCGGTCGATCCGGTCGGCGCGACCGGTCAGGGTGAACGTGGGCGTGGACAGTTCCAGCCTGCCGTCTGTCTCGAACCCGGTCGGACGGGCGATTGCCTGCCGGCCGATTTCATCGCGCACGAAATCATCGGCAATCCGCTCCAGCCGCGCCAGCCACAACCGCCTGGTCGCGGCCCAGGGCACGTTCTGCTCCAGCCCCTCGTGACACATTCTCAGAAAGGTATCGCGCGACAACAGCACCGGATCGTCCAGCGTCGCCCTGACAAAGCGGTCCAGCACGTCATGCACGACAATGCCGCGCAACCGCGCGTCGGGCGCGTCGGTAAGCGGGTCGAGCGGTTTCAGCTTCAGGACGTGCCGGGCATAGATGGCATAGGGGTCGCGGATCAGCGTCTTGATCTCGGTCACCGACAGTCTGCGTGGCCGCGCCCCGACCGGCGGGCGCGGCGACGGGCGCAGGGCCGCGTCGACCCGGGGCGCCGCGTCGAGCCTGTCGGCATGTCGCAACCAGATCGCGCCGCGATCCCGCATTGCCTTCAGCGCGGCGCGCCCACCCGCATCGGGCAGCCCGTCCAGCAGGTTGGTCAGCCGGTTCAGCCAGCGCGACGGCACCGTTTCTGCGTCCTCGGACCGTTTCGCGCGGGTCAGCCAGACCTCGGGCGCGGCCACCGCCTGTTCGAAATCATGCGCGGACAGCCCGATCCGGCGTTCCGGTAGCAACAGGCCCGCGCGGTGCCGCATCGCCCGGTTCAACCATGGATCGGGGGGCGGCGCTTCGGGCCAGCTGCCCTCGTTCAGGCCCCCGAGGATCAGCAGATCCGCCCCCATCACCCGCGCCTCCATCGTTCCCCAGATCATGATGTCCGGGTGCGGCGCATCGCGGTCGCGCACCTCGCCGCCCGACAGCAGATTGCCCAGCAGATCGGCAAAGTCGCCGGCGCGCATGTCGCCGCCATGGCCGGCGGCGGCCTCCAGTTCGTCGAGCACCGCACGCGCCGCCTGCCCCGCATTGCGATCCCACAGCCCACCGCTGCCGTCTTGGACACTCCCCCCCGCAGCGGCCTCGGCAACCGAACAGAGCCGCTCCGTCCATGCGAGCAGCGGGTGGGTCCCATCATCGGCCCGCTCGCAGAGGCACCCGGTCAACCAGTCGATCCAGGCTGTCGGCACCGCATCGGGGTATTTCGCCGCAAAGGCGCGCAGGCTGTCCGCATCCGGGTAGGGCACACCCTGACGGCGCAAATACAGTTCCAGATCGCGTGTATGGCGCAGATGATCGCCCCGTTCCGCGCCCGAATGGCACAGCGGATGCTTGAGCAGCGCCAGCAGCCGGTCGGCGGTGAGCCTGTGACGGAACAGGTCCGCAACCTGCCGCAGGAACCGGCCCGGCGGCGACAGTTGCAGCGGCAGCCCGGCGCTGTCGTCCGGTTCGATCCGCCAGCGGTCCAGCGCGGCGGCCACCTGCCGGGTCAGCATCCGGTCAGGGGTGATCAGCGCCGCGCGACGGCCGGTTTCGGCGGCCTCACGCAGCCGCGCCGCGATTGCCAGCGCCTCGGCACGGGGATTGGGGGCCTCGAGCAGCGTCAGCCCTGCGGTGGCCGCGTCGATCCCGTCCAGCCGCGGCCCTTCGGAC
>CAYGNB010000024.1:5713-16897 GCA_964351135.1 uncultured Rhodobacterales bacterium
TTGCGGTCCGCGCTGGGTGGCGCGGTATCGTGCCAGCGCCGGATATCGCGCGGGGTCAGGTCCAGTGCTCTGGTCAATGCCCGGAACCGGTATTGCGGGTGATCCTCGGCCAGCATCGCGTTGCCCATGCCGTCCCAGACCTCGTCCGGCATCTCGAAATCGAAGCCAGGCAAGACGATTGCGCCCTGCGGTAGCCGCGCCACCGCCTGCATCAGCAGTTGCGTGGTGCCGCGCGATCCGGTCGACCCGGCCAGAATGACCGGATGCGCCGGCGGATCGTCCTGCCAGCGGCGGATCAGCGTTTCGACCACCTGACGCTGCCGCGCCGCCGGATCGGGCGTGTCGGCGCCCGCCCCGGTGAACCGTTCGGCAATGTCGAAAAACGCCTGCACACGTTCCCAATGGCCGGACAGGTCCGACACGTCCAGCGCGCGGATCGCCTCGGCGCGCACGCCTTCGCCCTGCATCTCGTCCATCAGTGCCGCCAGACTATCGGCCAGGTCGAACCGTGACGACTGCGCCGCCAGATCCGGCTGCGCCTCGAGCAGGCCGGCAATCAGTTGTGCCAGCTCCAGCCGCCGCTGCAATGGCGGCCGCGCAGGCGGCAGGCCGGTCGCACCAAAAACGGATTCGGGATCGGTGACATCGCAGAGCCGTGGCAACAGCCGGGCCGGGCCCGCATCGAACAACGTCCGCAACCGCCGTGCCATCCGCTGAGTATTGACGATCAGCACCACCCGCGCCAGCGCCTCGGGTGGCGCACCGTCGAGCCGCGCGAGCAGCCCGTCGATCAGCGCGCGCGGGAAATCGACGCCAGGCGGCACCGCAAAAAGGCGTGGCGCGGGATCGGCTTCAAACATCGCATCCCTCCAGCAGCGCTTCGGCCATCGCGATGCCCTCGGGGCGACCGACGTCGCACCACGTACCGGGATACTCCAGCAGGTACAGGCGCCCCGCCCCGATCATCCGATCCCACAGCAGGTTGAGCGAAAACACCCGGTCCGCGATGTCCGCCAGCCCGTCGGTGCGCAGGATCTGCGCGCCGCCATAGATCAGGTCCGACCCGCGCCGGGCACGGCCAGTGTCGTCGACGTCGAAATCTCCGCCGCCCTGACGGCCCCGCGCCCGATCGGGGGCCACGCATAGCAGCAAAGCATCCATCCGCGCCGGATCCCATGCCGCACGCAGCAGGCGCAGCGGGTTGGGACCGCGCCAGACCACGTCGGGGTTCAGCGTGAAAACCGGACCGGCGCCCAGCAGCGGCAGCGCCGCTTTCAGCCCGCCGCCGGTATCGAGGATCTCGCCCGGCTCGGGCGAGGCGATCACACCACGCGCGGCCAGATGCGCCTCCATCCGGTCGGCGCGATAATGGGTGTTGGCGACGATGCGGCGCGGGGCGATATCCTGAACCAGTGCCAGCGCGTGATCGAACAGCGGCTTGCCCGCGACCTCGATCAGCGGTTTGGGGCAATCGCGGGTCAGCGCCCCCATACGGGTCCCGAACCCGGCAGCAAAGATCATCACGGTATCGGGGATATCGGTCATCGCGGTTTCAGCCTGTCCAGATTGGCCGGGGTCGGTTCAGGCAGCAATGTGGCCAGATCGCCGCTCACGGGCGCCAGCGCATCGTGGCGCAGCCCCTGCATCACATAGCCGTACACGCGCGGCATGAAATCGAGATAGCGGGTCTTGCCGTGATCGCGGGCCAGCCGGGCAAATACACCGAGGATGCGCAGGCTGCGCTGCACGCCCAGCACCGCATATGCGGTGCGGAATTGCATGGCGTCGCAGCCAGCACCCTGAACATAGCGGTTGATACAGGATTGCTCGACCACAGCCGGGATATCGCGGCGGGCATCCTGTAACAACGACACCAGATCGTAGGCCTGATGCCCCGCCACCGCATCCTGGAAATCCAGCAGCCCCACCCGCGCAACACCGTCGCGTTCGGGCAACCAGAGCAGGTTTTCGGCATGATAGTCGCGCAGAACCAGAACAGGGGCGCCGCCGATGGTGTCGGCAAAGATCCGATCGAGCTTAGCCACCAGCGCGTCGATCGCTGTATCTGGCGGGGGGCCGGCCAGCGCCGCGCCGTAGTAATCGAAGGCGATCCGGGTCATTTCCGCCAGCACCGGCGGCGTCAGTTGGGTCAGTTCGGGCGCGGGGTGGCGGTGCAATTGCAACAACAGGTCGGTGGCCGCCTCGTAAAGCGGCGCTTCGCGCGCCCCGTCAGCCTCGATCACGCGGGCAAACAGGTCGTCGCCCAGGTCTTCGAGCAGCAGGAACCCCTGTGCGGCATCCTGCGCGAGAATCCGTGGCGCGCTCAGTCCCCAGCCGCGCAGCAATTCGGCGATCCGGACAAAAGGGCGCACGTCCTCGCCCCGGTCCGGCGGCGCGTCCATCAACACGGCGCGGGTGCCATCCGGACCGGTGAGGCGCTCGTACCGCCGATTCGAGGCATCGCCGGCCAGCAGGCCGCGTGTGCAGCCGGCCCAATCGGTGCGCGACAGGAAACTATCGGCCAGACGGCCACGGTCAGTCATGGCGAAAGCGCTCCAGCTTGGCATCCCATTTCGCGGCCTGCCACTGCAGCAGGGCGTGGCGGGCGTTCTCATCGCTGGTATCCGGGTCCAGCCGCAAGGTCAGCGCGTCGGCCGGAACCAGTGGCCCCAGCCGGTCGGGCCACTCGATCAGGCAAATCGCGGTGTCGAAAGCCTCGGACAGCCCCAGTTCGTCGATCTCGTCCGGACCGCCCAGCCGGTAGAGATCCGCATGCCAAACCTCGCCCGCGCGTGTGTGATAGGTCTGTACCAGCGTGTAGGTGGGCGACGGTACATCC
The DNA here is from genome assembly GCA_964351135.1 of uncultured Rhodobacterales bacterium. Taxonomy (GTDB): domain Bacteria; phylum Pseudomonadota; class Alphaproteobacteria; order Rhodobacterales; family Rhodobacteraceae; genus Pukyongiella. The sequence goes on from CAYGNB010000024.1 coordinate 8,553, forward strand.
TCGGGGATCTCCTGCAACGACCGGATCAGCGCGCGCGCCAGAAAGGACTTTCCCGCCCCCACCGGACCATCGAGCAGCACGGTATCGCCCGCCGAAAGCGTCCCGCCCAGCGCGTGGGCAAACCGGGTGGTGTCGTCAGGAGAGCCAAGAGCGAAAGTCAGGCCGGGCGTGGTCGTGATCATGGCGCCACAATGGCCCCGGCATCGCCGGGTCGCAAGCCGGTTCGCCCGCCCGTCAGGTCATCGCCGATGCGGGTACGGTATCCAGCTGATCCGACAGCTCCGGGGCACGCGCGGCAACCTCCGATACGCGAAAGCTGACCATGGTTGCGCCACCGGGAACCGGGTAGACTGAACAGGTCAGTTTCGTGCCGTCATGCATGGTCACCGGTGCCCACCATTCGGCGCGATTTTCGGAACTGGCCACGAAATCGCGCAGATCACCCCAGGCAGGGGTCGCCTCGCACAGCGACTGCCACAGACGGGTCGCGTCCAGAATCGAGGTCTGTGCAAAGCTCTTGTCCGGGTCGGCCTTCCACAACCGGCCATAGGCGGCGTTGGAAAGGGTCAGGTTGCCGTCCGTCGCGAACACGGCGATCGCGTCATCGAGCCGATCCAGAATCGACTGCCCCAGTTCGAGATCCGAGCGAAACCGGCGGGTCAGTGTGACCTCGGCGGTGATATCCTCGAACAGAAAGGCCACGGCACCGTCGGGATGCGGACGACCGGTGACCGAATAGACGGACCCGGAGGGCAACGACCAAGTCTCCTGGTAGCGCCCGTCCGATGCCGCGGCCACCAGATCCGCCAGCTGATGCCGCCAGCTGCCGTAATTCTTGGGTTCGGGCATCATCCGATTGTCGCGCAACCTGTCAAAGAAGGACAGCAGCGTCGGTCGCGGGCTGAGGAACTCGGCCGGCAACCCGGTCAGATCGACCAGCGCGGGGTTGAAAAGAACCAACTGACGGTTGCGATCAAAGATCGCCAGCCCGATCGACAGCTGCGCAAAGGTTTTGGCGAGGGTCTGGACGAAATTGCGCTGCGCCAGTTCCGCCTCGACCACCGCGTTGACATCGGTGGCATAGTTCAGTGCGCCGTCGCCACGTTCAATCTCGAACAGGTCGAACCAGAGCTTGCGGCCGGTGCCGCGGACCGGAACCGAGTGGCGCGTACCGCTTTCGCGACGGTCATCGCCGGAATTGTCGAACAGGGTCGTGTCCGGGTCGGGATCGCGGCCATGCACCCCGGTGAACAGGCGCGCATAGGCCGCGTTATGCCATGCAACCCGCCCGGTGCGATCCGTCCACCAGATCGGGTGCGGCGCGTCCTCGACCACCGCGCGCAGCCGATCCAGTTCGCAGGTATCAGCCGGATCTGCCGTGTCGGGGCCGGGTTGCAGCCTTGCCCGCACAACCCCGCCGATCCATTCACAGCCAAGCGTCATCGCCGGACCCGGTCCCGTGGCGGCCACGGTCAGCGATCCGGTGCGGCGCAGGTCGGCGGGATCGTCCGGCAGGTCGGGGAAACGGGCTGCCAGACCGGCGCGAAACTCGGCCCAGTCGTTGACCGGCCCCGCCATGGCGCGCTCCGCCGCCGCCGATGCCTCGATCAGGTCTGCGCCGTCAAACAGCCAAACCGCCTCGTCGGCCAATACGGGCGCGCCGCGCCTGTCGGGGCGCGGCGAAAGCGCGGCAAAGGCCAATGCCGCCGTCATCAGGCCGATCGCAGCCACGGCCAGCCATTCCCACAGCATCAGATCCTGCATCGGGTGATCCCATTGCCCGTTCCACCGTCACAATGCAGCCCAAAGGGTTAACGGCATCTTAACGAAAGCGCGGTCCTCAAACGCCGATCCGCTGATTCCGGCCGGGCGGCACCACATTCGCGCTGTGCTGCGCATCCAGGCTTTCGCGCGGCCAGATCACCTCGACGACCGCACCGCCGCGGTCGCCAGTGCCGTTGGCAAAGGTCAGCTCGGCCCCGGTCCGCTCAAGCAGGGTCTTGGCGATGAACAGGCCCAGCCCCATGCCTTCGTATTCGGGCCGGACACGCCGTTCGCCTTCGCCTCGCCGCCGCCGCACGAACGGATCCCCGATCCGACCGATCAGTTGCGTTGGATAACCGCGCCCGTCATCCATGATCCGCACTGAAATCGTGTCGTCGCCCCAGGCGGATTCGATCCAGACATTCGCTTGCGAGAAATCGACAGCGTTCTGGATCAGGTTGCGCAGGCCGTGAATCACCTCGGGCTTGCGCAGAATCGACGGCTGCGGCCCGCCAGACTCCGGGTTCTCTTCGAAATGGATTGCCTTGCCGCGATCCGCATGCGGTTCGGCGGCCTCGGCCAGAACGGCGCTCAGCGGCGCCTGGCGCAAATGCAGGTCGTCCTTTCCGGCGCGGCCCATGTCACGCAGGATGTCACGGCAGCGGTCGGCCTGCTCACGGATCAGTTCGGCGTCCTCGCGCAGATCGGGCCAGTCCTCCAGCTCTTCCACCAGTTCGCCCGAGGCCAGCTTGATCGTTGCCAGCGGCGTGCCCATTTCATGCGCCGCCGCCGCCACCACCCCGCCGAGATCGGTCAGTTTCTGTTCGCGCGCCAGCGCCATCTGCGTCGCCGTCAGCGCATCGGACATCGACTGCATCTCGATGCTCAGCCGCCGCGTGTAGGATCCGATGAACACGGTGGCGATGATGATCGCGGCCCACATGCCGAACACGAACACGTCGGGAATACGCAGGATGAACCCCTGTTCGGTACGCAATGGAACGTGAAACTCGGCCAGCAGGGTGACGAGGATGATGGCCGTACCGCCGATGATCAGCGTCGACCTCAGCCCCATCACCGTGGACGAAATCGTCACCGGCCCCAGCAGCAGCAACGCAAACGGGTTATGCAGGCCGCCGGTCAGGTACAGCAGGAACGACAGCTGCAGCAGATCGAACAGAACCATCAGGAAATACTCGCTTTCCGTCAGGCGTTTGTTTTCCGGGAATACCGAAATCGCGATCAGGTTGCCGATCACCGACACCCCCACCGCCATGTAACACAGGCCCAGATCGAGCTGCAGGTGATACATGCGCTGCGCCACGATGAGCGCCGCGAGCTGGCCGCAGATCGCCACCCAACGCAGCAGGATCAGCGTGCGCAGACGAATCCAGCTGCCGCGCGCTTCGCCATGGATCGGGCTGATGTCAGTATCGGGCATGGACCAACCTGCCGGTTGCAACGGATGTTCAAACTGATAGGGGTGCGGGCGCAATCGATCAACCGCCGCGCCCCGCGACCATCGCCGGGGACGCGCAGGTATCAGGACCGGAGACCACCTATGAACCGTACCTATGCCATTGCTGCCGCCGCGGCCGTTGCCGCGCTGCTTGGCGGACTTTACCTGTCGTCCCTGCGTTCCGGCGGCGACGACCGTTTTGCAGACTGCCGTACCGCGCAGGTGGCGGGTGGCACGAGCCAGATCGGCGGCCCGTTCGAACTGGTGAACGATCAGGGTGAAACGGTTACCGATGCCGACGTCATCACCGGGCCGACGCTGATCTATTTCGGCTATACCTTCTGTCCCGATGTCTGCCCGCTGGACACGGCGCGCAACGCCGAGGCGGTGGATATCCTCGAAAGCCGCGGGACAATGGTCACGCCCGTCTTCATCTCGATCGACCCCGGCCGCGACACGCCCGAGGTCGTGGGCCAGTTCGCCGCGAACCTGCATGAACGGATGATCGGGCTGACCGGGTCGCCCGAGCAGGTCAAGGCCGCCTCCACGGCCTACAAGACCTACTACAAGGCGCATGAGGCCGAGGATGATTTCTACCTCGTCGATCACTCGACCTTCACCTACCTGGTCGCCCCGGGCGAAGGGCTGCTCGAATTCTTCCGCCGCGATATCAGCGCCGAGGAAATGGCAGATGCCATCGGCTGCTTTGTCGACAAGCTGTAACGCGTTTGTTTGACCTCGCAGCGCCAGCCGTTAAGACTGGTTCGACGCGAGGCTGATCCGGAGACTGAACATGGCGGAAACGGAACAGGGCGAGATCGGCCCCGACAAATCCCTGCTGCTGGTGGACGACGACGAACCGTTCCTGCGCCGCCTGGCCAAGGCGATGGCCAAACGCGGCTTTGAGGTCGAAACCGCGGGATCCGTGGCCGCCGGCCGCGCCATCGCGACCGCCCGTCCACCCGCATACGCGGTCGTGGACCTGCGGCTGGAGGACGGCAACGGGCTCGACGTGGTCGAGGTGTTGCGTGAACGGCGCCCCGATTGCCGGGTGGTTGTGCTGACCGGCTATGGCGCGATTGCCACCGCCGTGGCGGCGGTCAAGATCGGGGCCACCGATTACCTGTCCAAACCGGCCGATGCCAACGACATCGCCAACGCGCTGCTCGCCTCCAATGACGAACTGCCGCCGCCGCCGGAAAACCCGATGAGCGCCGACCGCGTACGCTGGGAGCATATCCAACGGGTCTATGAGCTGTGCGACCGCAACGTGAGCGAAACCGCGCGACGCCTGAACATGCATCGCCGCACCCTGCAACGCATCCTGGCCAAACGCAGCCCGCGCTGACGGATCAGGCCGCGCCCCGCCTTCGGCCACCAGCAGCGCTTCGACTTGAACAAAGCAACGCATCGCGCTGAAATCGTTGATTTCAACACGATGAGTGACAGCCGCTGGCCTCCAAACCCAGGTCGATGCGCCCTAGTTGTCGACCCGTTTCATCACCATCGTGGTGGCGTTGGCGACGACATGGTCGTCATGGCAGTTCACCGCATGGAACGACCCGTCACCATCGGGACGATAGAGCGCGAAGTACCAATCCTCGTTCACCGCGCGCTGATCTTCGACGGACAGGTTTTCCAGCGCCATGAATGACCCGTCGTCATTGACCATGACCACGCCCGCCCAGTGATAGTTCCAGATGTCGCGACCTTCTTCCTCGGCATCTTCCTTTCGGACGTCGTCATTGAGCTGACACATCGCATCACCCACCGCCGGCCGCGCATACTGGTTGAGACCCAGTTCACGCGACAGCGCGTCCATCAGCGCCGGATCTTCGGCGATGGCCATGTAGGTCTTGCGCAAATCCTTGGGGACCGGAACCGTCGGGGCGGCCTTGCCCGCAAAGGTGAGGCCGGATTCGTCCTCCATCAGGGCGACCAGGCGCTTGAGTTCGTCGATCGCGGCGCTCGCCCGCGCCACATCGGCGGCGTCATAGTCGGCATCGTCCTTGAACACGTTGTCATAGATGCGCACCTGCGCCGCGACGCCCTTGGACATGCGGGTTTCGAGCCCGTCCTTGATGCCGGTGTCGAGGTCCTTGTTTTCCCGCACGACCTTCCAGATCTTCGTGAACCGGGAATTCAGGATATCGAACTCTATCTTCAACTGCTGCACCCCGTCGGCGAGGGCCAGTTCGTCCAACACCTTCTGCTCTGCCGGGCTGGGATCGGCCTTGTCGCCCAGCTTGGCGCCGATGAAATCGGGCAGACAGCCGTCGAGCATCCCGTAGAGCGCGCGGGCAGCCCCCGAATCCTTGCCCTTTCGGATATGCTGCACCGCTCCACGCGGCAGAGGCTGCAAGGTCCGTTTGCCATCTCCGGTTCCGACCACGATGCGCTCGGTATCGTCCACGCCGCCCGGCTGGTCCTCGGACCCCATGATCAACTGCGCGGTGCGATGGCAGTCGGCCCAGCTCAGAAAATCGGCGTCGCCGCCCTCTTCCTGACGGCCTGCGTTGATCCGCTTGATCGTCACATGATCCTCGCCATGTGCGCTGGCCCTTACCGCGCGGTCGGCGAAGATCGGCTTGACCCGCACCTTGCCGTCATCGCCCGGCTTGCCGATGATTTCGAACCGGATGAAGGAGTTGGCCTCTTCCAGTTGCCGGTTCGATTTTCCGACCGCGTCGGGCGACATGAACACCTCTTTGGGCTTATTTTTGTCCAGCCGCGCGGTGCCGATATCGGACGGCCGCGCCGCCATCAGATCGGGGTTGGGAGGGGCCGCCGGGCGAGGTTTGAACGCCACCTGCGATTCCAGGATTTCGCGCACGCTGGGGATGGTGCCCGGCACGAACTCGTCCCATTCCTCCTCCTCGGCCCGCTTTCTGAGAATGTCATTGAGGGCCTCTTGCGCCACCCCCGGCAATTCCGGCACCAGCTTTACATCGACATCCCCGGTCTTGCTCGGCTTCTTGTTGGTGTTTTTCGCCCGCAGATATTCCATGACCTTGTCATAGACGGCACTGGCGACGCCCTGCACGCTCGCCGAATGGATGACATAGTTGTACCGGGTGCAGGCATCGCTGAGTTGCCCGGTCTGCTGCGCCGGCGCGGCAAACATATCCGGCGCGATCGTCTTCTTGAGCGGACCGGAAAGATACGTGTCTCCCGGCGGCCGGGGCGCCGCCGCACCTGCGCGCATGTCGGGTTGCGGCGGTGGTTTGGCCTGACGCGCGCCCGCCATTGGCGGCTGATCGCTGTTTGACAAGGGTGGCCCGCCGGAGACCGGCGGAGAACTACCGGAGGCCGGAGCGGGCGTCTTCGTCTTCGCCACCTCTTCCGCCGGGATCTGCGCCAGTTTCAACGAGGACCGCAGCCGCGCAATCCCCGGATGTGGCCCGTCAGCGGGCGCGGGTGGGTCCGGTGGCCTCACTGGCGGGCCCGGCAGTTTGTCGCGCAACCCGGGCCGGATCGTCAGGATCAGGTCGCGCGCCGCCTGATCGGCGGCAACCGGGTCGCGCAACAACGCCCGGTGCGCCTGTTCCAGTTCCGGGCGATAGGCCTTCAGCGTCGGGCTCTTGTCGCATTGGGCAATCAGCGCCTCGATAATCTTCAGCATGACAGCAAATCCTCACCCGAAATTACGATCCGGCCCGACATGTCAGGCCGTCAACGCGGCGCTGATTTCGTCCAGCGCATCGGTAAAGACGGTTTCGAACCTGTCGCCCTTGACCAGCCCGTTATGCTTGAGCGCCTGCACAACCTCATTACCGCGGATCTCGGTTTTCAGAGTCGCGGCCGCGCTCGCCACCGCCCCGTATTTGCCATCGCCATCCGAAACGGATTGATCCACGGCATCGTTGATCTGCCCGACCATGTTGCGGATCAGTTCGGTCACATGGACGTTGATCGCGCCGCGCAGTTCGGCCGGCCGCTCATAGGGCAGTTGTGCTTCGACCGCGCCGATCAGCGAATCTATTTCCACCTTGATCTCGCCCGGAACCTGTTTCCAGCGGGTGACGAGGAAGGCCCGTTTCCTGGTGATATCCTTGGCGATCCCGTCCGCTGCCGGTTTATCGGGCTTACCCGCTGCCGCCAGCAGCTTGGCCAGAGCACTGGCACATTGCAGCGCGGCGGTGTAATCGCCTGCCCCGGCCTTGGTGCCCGCGAGTTCCCAGACTGCCGCGATCTTGGCTGCCGTACCCTCGGTCTGGCCCAGATGCGGATTGATCGCCGCGGCGAGCCGGTCGCGGACAGCCAGCCACTTTGTCTCGAGCGCATCCGCGTCCTCCGCCGGAACGGCCTCCAGCGCGCTATCCTCCTCCAGTTCCTCGATATCGCTTTCGATCTCGGTTCCGTCGGCATCCAGCACCACGACATTCAGCGGTACCTTGTTGGCCTTCAGGAACTTCTTCAGCTTCTTGGCAATCCCGCTGAGCGTCCGGTCGCAGGTCAGCCGCAATTCCTTGCCGACCACCTCGCAACTGCCATGAGCCACCTTGGACGATCCGCTTTCCTTCTTGACGCCGCGGCCCAGCATCTCCCCGGATTTCCGGCGATCCAGCGCAAAGACGTGGTCGCTGTCCCTCGCGCCCGGGCTGAAGGCAAATCCCAGTGGTTTCTTCTTGGCGATGGTGAGCGTCTTCTTCAGCTCCGGCCCCGAAAGCGCGAGCGTCGACATGGCGGGTCACTCCTGTGCCTGATTGGCCGAGTATAGCCAAGGCGGCACCTTCCGTCATCCGACACGTTGGGGGCGAACTAGAGGGACAAACGGCACCCGGAGCCATTCGCTCTATGGCTGACCGGCGAACGGCTGTTTCAGATATCCTTGACCAGCCGCAGCGCGTCATAGATGGCGGCGTGGGTGTTTCGCGACGACACCGCGTCGCCGATGCGAAACAGGTGGAAGCTTCCGTCGGGGTTGCGTGTCACGTCCTGCGGACGGCCCTCGATCAGCGCGTCATGATCCACCGCGCCGCCGTTCCGGCTGAGCGGCTTCAGGTCGAAATAGAGATCGGCCAGCGGCACCGTGCCATAGTTCACCACCACCTGATCGTATCGCGACTCATAGCGGTGATCGCTGTAGTCGGTGCCGATGGTCGCGGTCAGCGCGTTGCCG
>CAYGNB010000025.1:0-16090 GCA_964351135.1 uncultured Rhodobacterales bacterium
CGCCTACACACTTTCCAGGCGTGCGCCTTCGACCACTCGGCCACCTCTCCGTGGGCGGGATATGTGCAGGAATGACGGCAATATTGCAAGCCGAATTTCAGGTCTTCGGGGCGTCTTCGCGCGTGGGTCGCGCGTCGTCTGTCGGTGCCGGTTCGGGGCCGCCGCCCAATGCTTCGGGGTTGCGCAGCCAGACGTCGCGCTGTGCGAACGGTATTTCGATTCCGGCTTCGGTGAAGCGGCGTGCGATTTCGTGGTTCATGTCGGATTTCACCGACAAGACCCAGTTCACGTCACGCAGGATCGCGCGGATTTCGAAATCCAGCGAATCTGCACCGAACCCCTGAAAAATCACCGTCGGGGCGGGGTTCGACAGCACCATCGGGTGGGCGTTTGCGATCTCCTGCAGGATCTTCTCGACCTGCCGCGTGTCGGTCCCATAGGCCACGCCCACCGGCACAATCACACGACCGATCGTCTTGCCATGCGTGTAGTTTGTCACCGTACCGCTGATCAGGTCGGAATTCGGAACGATCACATCGGAACGATCAAATGTCTCGATCCGCGTGGAGCGCACGGAGATATCGCGCACATACCCCATCTGGCCGCCGACTTCGATCCAGTCGCCCTTGGAAATCGGACGTTCGATCAGCAGGATGATGCCCGAGACAAAGTTGGACACGATGGTCTGCAGGCCAAAGCCGATCCCGACCGTCAGCGCACTGGCCACCAGCGCCAGCGACGACAGGTCGATCCCGGCGCCGGCAACGGCGATCAGCGCGGCCAGGAAGATGCCGACATAGCCGATGCCGGACACGATCGCATTCTGCGTCCCCGGATCGATCCGCGTCTTGGGCAGCAGGTTCACCCGCAACGTACCCTGAACCAGTCGCGTGATCCCGTAGCCAATGGCGAAAATGACCAGCACAGTAAGGAAATCGACCGGCGATATCCGTGTTTCACCAATCTGGAAGCCATCGAGAAAACGGGTCCAGAGCTCAGTCAGATCGGACGTCCGCGCCCCCCAGATCAGGGCCAGCACCGGCAATGACAGTAATGCGAGGACAAAACCGATCAGCACCGTAAACAGCGAATCTTGCGCCGTTTCACCCTGTCCCGACGCCCAGGCATAGATGTCGCCAAAGAAACGTTGCAGCACCAACACCAGCGACATCAGCGACAATGTCGATATCGCTGGGAACACCAGGGCTTCGGCCGCATTCACATAGCCCAGCGCGGCGATGAGCGGAGACGCGATAGCCAGCAGGACAAGCCCCCGCCGCACCAGGTTGATCAGGCCGGAAACCCCGGCACCGTGGTCCGTCTCGTTCTCGGGGTCATCGGATCGGGCCGGTTGAAGCGCCACGCGTTGCAGGCGCAACAATATCGCCGAAGCGAGCAGCACCAGGGGAAAGACCAGTACGCTGTGCATCGCGGTGGAGATATCCTGGCTCTGCTCGAACATGCTCAGCGCACCGTGCAGGATCAGGGTCACTGACAGCATGACCGCCAGCAGCCGCGCTTCGCGCCGCCTGTTCTCGGGAACATGCAAAAAGTCGAGACGGCTGTGACCACCAAACAGCTGGTCCGACAGCCATTTGAAGTACAGCAGCTGCGCGCTCCAGAGCGGTATCGCCAGGAGAACCGACATGCCCTTGGTACCGAAGAGGCCCGTCAATGCCGCCGCCACGCAAACCGCGGACACGCCGGCAAGAGGCACGATCATACGCGTCAGCGACACGACGAATGACCACACCCCGCGCCCGGAACCGCCATGGGCACGCAGGTAGTCACCGAACCGTGCCGCCCATATGCGCCCGCGCGCGACCAGCAGCAGCCCCACCAACAACAGCCCCGCGATCCACAGGAAATGCTGTTGCAATTTGTCCAGCCCACCCTCCGAAGCCCGGATAGACCGGGTTTCCGCCATGATGCCGGAGCCGACCTTGCCCAGTTCTGCAAAAGCCTCGGGCCACAGCGTGGGGTTCAGGGGCGAAGCGCCCCGCGAGGTGATCTGCCTGGCACGCCGCTGCCGTACCAGCCGGTCGATTTCGCTCACCAGCCCGTTCGCGCGGTTATAAGCTTCTTCTGCGATGATCCCGGGAACCTTGAGACTGTCCAACTGCTGCGTGAGCTCAGCACGCAGGTTCGACACCTCGGTGGGTTCTTCGCCGTTTTCCGGGACCGGCCCCAGCGCCGCGAGTTGGGATTCCAGCGTTGCGATCCGGTCGTTGTTCTGGCTGCGGGCCTTCACGAAACTCTCGCGGTAGTCGACAATTTCGCTGCGCAAATCGCTCAACGCCTTGTCCGAGGCCTGCCCCGCGTCGATGATTTTCTCGGACCGGTCTGCCAGTGCCAGCCAGTCATCATAGGAATCGCCCTCGGTCGGGGCGACCTGCGCCGACGCAATGCCCGCCAGCACGACAAAGAGCGCAACGCTGATCAGGCGTATCACCGCACGCCACATCGGCTCAGACCTCTTCGAACACACCCGGGATCGAGGCCGGGGCGCGTGTCATCCAGTCGGGCACCGGCAACTCCTTTTCGCGCAGGAAATCCGGGTTGAACAGCTTTGACTGATACCGTGTGCCATAATCGCACAGCACCGTCACGATATTATGCCCCGGCCCCAGTTCCCGGGCCAGCCGGACCGCGCCGGCGACGTTGATCGCCGTCGATCCGCCCAGGACCAATCCTTCGTCATGCAGCAGATCGAAGATATAAGGCAACGCCTCGGCGTCGGGGATCTGATAGGCGTAGTCAGGCGTGAACCCTTTGAGGTTCTCGGTGATCCGCACCTGACCGATACCCTCGGCAATGCTGCCGCCCTCCATCGCCAGTTCGCCGGTGGTGTAGTAAGAATACAGTGCTGCGCCCATGGGGTCGGCCAGGGCGATCTTCACCCCTTTGGGCTGCAGGGCATCTGCCACGCCGGCCAACGTCCCTCCCGATCCGACGGCCGCGACGAAACCGTCCACCTTTCCGCCGGTCTGTGCCCAGATCTCCGGTCCGGTGGTTTCCACATGCGCCTGACGGTTGGCCACGTTATCGAACTGGTTGGCCCAGATCGCGCCATTGGGCTCGCTGTCGTTCAGCTTTGCCGCCAGCCGTTCGGAGTAGCGCACGAAGTTGTTGGGGTTGCGGTAGGGCGCGGCGGGCACCTGCACCAGCTCGGCCCCGGCGAGCCGCAGCATGTCCTTCTTTTCCTCGGACTGGGTTTCGGGGATGACGATCACCGTCTTGAACCCCATCGAGGCGCCGACCAGCGCCAACCCGATCCCTGTGTTGCCGGCAGTGCCCTCGACGATGGTGCCGCCGGGTTTCAGCATACCTTTCGCGACCGCATCGCGGATGATGTAGAGCGCGGCGCGGTCCTTGACCGATTGGCCGGGGTTCATGAACTCGGCCTTGCCGTAGATGTCGCAGCCGGTTTCCTCGGACACCCGCCGCAGCCGGATCAGGGGAGTGTTTCCGATCGCTTCGGAAAGATCGCGTGCAATGTGCATGGTGCCCTCGTTGTCCTGTTCAGCCCAGATGTAGCGAAGCGCCCGCCGCTCAACAAGCGTGGCGCTCTAACGCGCTTCGGCGCGCAACCGGTCGCGATGCCGCGCCAGCCACAGGGTGATTGTCGTCAGCGGCATGTCACGCAGCTCCTGCGCGTCGAGCATTTCGAACAGCCGGGCCAGCGGCATGACATCCGAGCGGATATCCTCGCCCTCCTCGGCCAGCCCACCCTGACGCCCGGTGCCAAGACCGGACAGATCGGTCAGGCCCACGAACAGGTGCAGATACTCACCCAGGCTGCCGGTGCTGGGCCAAAGCTGGGCCACCGGCTCCAGTGCGGCAATGTCCAGCCCGGCCTCTTCGCGCGCCTCACGGATCGCGGTGGCCTCGGGTGTTTCGCCCGGATCAATCAGCCCGGCCACCGCTTCGCGCACCCAGGGCGCACGATCGCCCGCCAGATAGAGCGGTGTACGGAACTGTTCGATCACCAGAACCTCGTCGCGCACCGGGTCATAGGGCAGGACCACGGCGGCCTGCCCCACCATCAGCGCCTCCCGGTTCAGCACCGGCCCCATCGACCCGTCGTGCTGGCGCACCTGCAGATCGACCTCTTCGACCGAGAAGAACCCGAAATGAACACGGCGACGATCATGTACCACGACGTCGCGGTCCAAATCCCGCGTTGGATCGCCCGGCCGCGCCTGTGCATCCAGCCAGCTTCCTGCGCGCGCGCGCATCGGCGGGAACCGCTGGGCCAGCTGGGCGGGCGTGACCTTGCCGAACCACCCCATCGCCTCCTCCGCCGCGCGCAGGGTCAGGACCGCCCAGTCGCGTTCCCAATCCGTCAGTGACCACGGCCCGTCCGCGCGCCAACAGCCCGGCTGCGGGAAAAAGACCCGTGCCTGCTCGGGACCATCGGCGGTTTCCACGATTTCCTGACGCAGATCGTAGTCGAACCCGCCTTCGTAAAACTCCAGCCGTTCGATCTCCTCGGCATCAGGCGCGCGCAGCAACAGCCCCGACGCTTTCGCGCCGGCGCGCGGCTCGATCACCGGAAAGGCCTGCCCGGCAACCCAATGCACCGCGTGATCCGGCAATTCGGCCGGGGTCAGGTCCAGCGCATCGGCGGACCGGCCCAGCACCAGTTCCAGAAGGGGGACGTGGCAGAGCGTGCCGTAGAAAAACAGGTTGGGCATATGAGCGGCTTTCACAGGCTACGTCGGATCAACGCCATGTCCTGCGGGCATATTCCGTGGCCAGCCCGGCCGCAACCCCGCCGGCGGCGAGAAACAGGATCAATCCCGGCACCATCACTGCCATCGCATGATCGGCGGCGATCCTGAAAATGCCGGTCAGCGCATCGAACGGGCCGCCATAGCGGTGCCGCATCGCCAGCCGCACCATTTCATAACAGCCCTGAACGAAGAGCGCCCAGAATACCAGCGCCGCCACGCCGGTCAGCCCGTTGCCGATACCCGGCAACACCCCCCTGCCCGCGCGTTTCCCCATGATCACCCAGCCGCAGATCATCCCCAGCGCCACATTCACCTCGCGGAACCAGCCGAAATCTGTGCTTTCGGGCATCAGCGGCACCACCAGACCCGAGGCGACGAAGGCTACCACCCCGAGGCAGAGCGCGGCGACAAGGCGGGCGGCGTCGGGCATCGAGGGTCAGGCAGGCCGCCGCACAGTGATCTGGGTCACGTCGATATTGGATTTGTCGAACGCCGCGGCGCAGGAGGTCAGGTAGAAATTCCACATCCTGCGGAACCGGTCATCGAACCCCATCGGCGCGATCTGATCCCATTTGTCGTTGAACGTCTGGTGCCAGCGGCGCAGCGTCAGGTCGTAGGACGATCCGAATTCAATCGACTGCGCCACCTTCAGCCCGGCCTGTTCGACCTGCTGGCGCAGGATCGTCGGCGTCGGCAGCATACCGCCCGGAAAGATGTATTTCTGGATGAAATCGACCCCGCGCTTGTAAACCTCCCACCGTTTGTCGGCGATGGTGATGATCTGCAACGTCGCATTCCGTCCGGGTTTGAGACAGCTGCGCACGGTGTCGAAATAGACCGGCCAGTATTTCTCGCCCACCGCCTCGAACATCTCGATGCTGGCGATGCCGTCATAGCTGCCCCGTTCGTCGCGGTAATCCTGCAGCTTGAACTCGACCCGATCCGACAGTCCCGCGCGCGCGATCCGTTCGCGGGCGAACTTGAACTGTTCCTCGCTGATGGTCAGCCCGGTAACGTTCAGCCCGCGTTCGCGCGCGGCATATTCGGCAAAGCCGCCCCAGCCGCAACCGATTTCCAGAACGTGATCGCCCGGCTGCGCGCCCATCTGGTCGATCAGGGATTCGTATTTTGCGGTCTGCGCCATCTCCAGACTTTCCTGTCCGGTTTTGAACAGCGCGCTGGAATAGGTCATCGTATCGTCCAGCCACACCCGGTAGAAATCGTTGCCCAGATCGTAGTGGTGCGAGATGTTCTTGCGCGCCTGTTTTTTGGTATTGCTCTGCAGCCAGAACCGCATCCGTTCATAGGCCCGCAGCAGCGCAAGCCCCGGAAAACCGTCATAGACGGTATCGTTGTCGCCCATGTGGATCAGGTCCATGAACGCCTGCAGATCCGGCGTGCTCCACCAACCATCCAGATAGGCATCGCTGAACCCCAGGTCGCCTTCGCGGATCAGCCGCGAAAACACATCCTTGTGGTGGACATGCAGCTCGGCCACCGGCCCGGGTTCGGACCCTTCGACGCGAAACACGCGCCCGTCGTCGAGATGAAAATCCAGCCGCCCGTGCCTCATGCCTTGCAGCATCTCCATCACGCGCGCGAAATAGCGTGGCAGGTTGTCTTGCCCCTCAGTACCGGTCAGGATCATCCGCTTCTCCCCATTGCGGTCCGCGACAGGCTAGGACGACTTGGCCGATCAGGCAAGCGGCACCGCATATCGTCGGCGGAAATCGTGTCGCTACAACACCTTGTCGAGCGCCACCAACAGCCGTTCGATATCGTCGGCGCTGGTGTAATGGGTGAAACTCAGCCGCAAAACGCCGTGGTCCGCCTCGACGCCCATCGCCTCCAGCGGACGGCCGGCGTAGAAATCTCCGCCCCCCGCCATGATACCGTGTTCGGCCAGAGCCGCCGCCGCACCTTCGCCGCTGCGGTTCAGCGCCACCGCCACCGTAGGCGCGCGCATCGCGGCGTCGGTCGGACCAAGCAGGCGCAGGTCATTGCGGTCCTTCAGCGCGTCCAGAAGCGGTTGCAGAAGCGTCACCTCGTGGGCGCGCATCAGGTCATGCACGAACCCGGCCCGCGCCGCCGCGCCTTCGGGCGGGCCGTCGTGATGGTCGCACAGCTGATCGACGTAATCCGCCATACCGGCACAGGCCGCCACCTGCGCGTGATCCGGCCCGGCGGGCGTGAACCGCTTATACAGCGCGCCGCCATTGAAATGATGCGCCTGATTGGGCAGCAGCGCCCCCAGCGACCGGCGGATCACCATCAGCCCCTGATGCGGTCCATAGGTCTTGTAGGCCGAGAACAGATAGATGTCGGGCCCCAGCCGCCCCACATTGGCAAAGCCATGCGGCGCATAGGAGACGCCATCGACGCAGACAAAGGCACCCGCCGCATGGGCCATGGCGGTGATCTCGCTCACCGGATTGATTTCGCCCACAACGTTCGAACAATGCGGAAAACAGACCAGCCGCACGGTTTCGTCCAGCAGCGGCTCCAGGTCCTCGGGGTCCAGATGCCCCGTCACCGGATCAATCTGCCATTCGCGGATCTCGATCCCGTCGGCGGCCAGCCGCCGCCACGGACCGGAATTGGCCTCGTGATCCTGGTTGGTCACGACGATGGCCTCGCCCGGGCTCATCCATTGCCGAAACGCCTGCGCCAACACATAGGTGTTCTGGGTGGTCGACGGCCCAAAGCTGAGCTCGTCGCTGTCCACCCCCAGTATCGCCGCCATCCGCGCGCGCGCCTCGTCCATCTCCTCGCCCGCCAGCCGGCTGGCCTCGTAGGGCGCATAGGGCTGCACCTTGCGCTGGGTGTAGAACCGGATCAGCCGGTCGATCACCGGCTGGCAGGCATAAGAGCCACCGGCATTCTCGAAAAACGCCTGTCCCTGCAGCGATGGTTCGGCAAAAGCGGGAAACTGGGCGCGAACGAATTCCAGATCGAGCGCGGTCATGAGCAATTCCTGAATACAAAAACAAATGGCGATTCCCGGCGATAAGGCCGGAAATCGCTTGCATTTGCAATGCCCACGGGTCGTAACCCGTGGCCGCCGTCAGGCGTGCAGGTCCTGCGTCACATGGGTGCCGTCGGCGGCATAGTCGTGCGTTTCGAGCGGTGTCGCCGACGGATCGTCCATCAATGACTTCAGCAACCCCCAGGTCATCGCCAGCATGATAAACGAAATCGGGAAGGCCGCCGCGATCGACGCGGTCTGCAGCGCCGCGAGCCCACCTGCCAACAGCAGCACCGCCGCCACGAAACCTTCGCCCAGCCCCCAGATGATCCGGAACATCTTGGGCGGGTTATCGTCACCCATCGACAGCATCGTGGTGATCACCAGCGTGCCGGAATCCGACGATGTGATGAACCAGGACGCCAGCAGGAAGGTTGCCAGTGCCGAGAGCGGCCACTGCACCCAGGACAGGTCACCAGCCCAGGACGTCGTGCCCAGATTGGCAATCGTGCCATAGAGTGCCGAGGGCAGATCCCAGGCCCGCACGGTTTCGATGATGCCGGCACCGCCCGGCGCGGCGGGTCCTCCGACCGCGTGCAGTTCCTGCCAGATGGCGTTGCCACCGAACATGCACAGCCAGAAAAAGGCGATGAAGGTCGGAACGAACATCACACCGATCATGAATTCGCGGATCGTCCGCCCGCGCGAAATACGCGCGATGAACATGCCCACGAAAGGCGCCCAGGACATCCACCAGCCCCAGTAGAAAATGGTCCATCCGCCCTGCCAGGCGACGTTGCCTTCCTCGTTGGCGGTCCAGAACCCCATCGGGATCACGTTCCACAGGTATTCGCCCAGCGAGGTGACGAACAGGCTCATCAGCCATTTGAACGGCCCCAGCACGATGAACACGGTCAGCAGGATGATCGACAGCCAGATGTTCCATTCTGAGATGATGCGAATACCATTACCGACGCCGGAAACGGCCGAAAGGGTGGCGATGATCGAGATGACCACGATCAGGATGATCTGCGTCGGCACCCCCGGATCGATGCCGAACAGGACGTTGAGCCCCGTAGCCATCTGGTTCACGCCCAGCCCCAGCGAGGTCGCGACCCCGAACACCGTGCCGAACACTGCCAGCAGGTCCACCGCATGGCCCAGCGGCCCGTATATGCGATCCCCGATGATCGGATAGAGCGCCGACCGCATCGTCAGCGGCAGTTTCTTGCGGAACCCGAAATAGGCCAGGCACAGCCCGATCATCACGTAGATCGCCCAGGCGTGGAACCCCCAGTGGAAATAGGTCACGCGCATGGCGTCCACCGCCCGCCGCATGTCCATGTCGCCATGCCCGTTGATATCCGCGTGCGGGTTGTTCGGATAGCCGAAGGCCCCGGAATTGTCGAAATAGAACACCGGTTCGGCCACGCCAAAGAACAGGATGCCGATACCCACCCCGGCCGAGAACAGCATCGCGAACCACGAGAAATTGGAAAATTCCGGCCGCGCGCTGTCATCGCCCAGCCGCAGCGATCCCCACTTGGAGAACATCAGGAAGATGCAGACGAAAAGCACCACCGCCACCGCCGAGATATAGTACCAGCTCAGCGCGCTTTCGATCCAGCCACGAATGGCGCCATAGACGCTGCCGGCAAATTCGACGTTGAGAACTGTGAAGATCACGAAGGCGGCGACCATGCCCTTTGCCGCCAGTCCCATACCGGGATGCAAGCCTGTGAAAAATCCGGATTCTGCAACCAGATTGGGGCGCTTGTCGTTTTCACCCATGTCAATCTCCTTCGCCAATGCCCGTCCTGACAAGGTTCGAACCTGCCTCGGGCCACTGTTACCCAAACGAAACAGGCAACCCAACCTCACGCGACGCTTCCCCCTTTAAACACGACAAACCCCGGCAGATGCAGCGATCTGCCGGGGTCCGATCGGTCGATGTGTTGCGGATCAGGCGTTGACGTCCACCACCACACGCCCCTGCACACGGCCTTTCAGAATGTCCGCGCCAAGCTGCGGCAAATCGGCCAGGGTCGCGGGCCGAACCATCGCATCCAGCTTGTCCATCGGCAGATCGCTCGCGATCCGCCGCCAGGCGCGCAGACGGTTGTCATAGGGCTGCATCACGCTGTCGATGCCCAGCAGGTTCACCCCGCGCAGCAGGAACGGAATCACGGTCGCCGGCAGCGCGGCGCCGCCCGCTAGTCCGACCGCGGCCACCGAGCAGCCGTATTTCATCTGCCCCAGCACACGCGCCAGCATTGCGCCGCCCACCGCGTCGACGCAGCCGGCCCATGTTTCGCCTTCGAGCGGCCTCTTGGTGGTCTCGTTCAGCTCCTCGCGCGGCACGATCCGGGTCGCGCCCAACCCGGTCAGGTACTCGGCGGTTTCGGGCCGCCCCGTCACCGCGGCCACCTCATGGCCCAGCCCGGCGAGGATCGCCGTTGCCACGCTACCCACACCGCCTGCGGCGCCGGTCACCAGAACCGGGCCGTGGCCCGGTTCCAGCCCGTGATCCTCCAGCGCCATCACCGCGAGCATCGAGGTGAAACCCGCCGTGCCAACCGCCATCGCCTGCCGCGTGCTCAATCCTTCGGGCAGCGGCACCAGCCAGTCCGCGCGCACGCGCGCCTTCTGCGTATAGCCGCCCCAATGCGCCTCGCCTACGCGCCAGCCGGTCAGCACCACCCGATCGCCGGGCTTGTAGCGGTCGTCCGACGACTCCTCGACCGTGCCCGCGAAATCGATCCCCGGCACATGCGGATATTTGCGCACCAACCCGCCGCCCGGACCGACGCACAACCCGTCCTTGTAGTTCACGGTCGAATACTCGACCGCCACGGTGACCTCTCCCTGCGGCAGATCGTCGAGCGCGATCTGTTCGACGGCGGCGCTGGTCTTGCCGCTCTCCTCGTCCTTCCTCACAACCAATGCGTTGAACATCTCGTCTCCTGTCCGGGCGGTCCCGCCCCTTCCTCTTGCCAAAAATATCCCCGCCGGAGGCTCCCGCCCTCGACGTTCGCGTCAACGCCGACCACCGGCGCGCGCGGTTACCGCGTATCTTTCCCGCTCACCCCGGACGTCGTGCCAGACACCGCCGTCATTCCTCGTCCGGCATGAACGCGAGATCGCTGACGGGAGCGGTACGTCCTGCGGCGGTTAGCATGGCGTGAACCTGCCCCCGGTGATGGGTCTGATGGTTGAACATATGCACTATGCACAGCGCCATGGGCCGGGACACGTCCTGCCCCGTGGCACCGGAATACCAGCGCAGGTCACCGGCCAGCGCATCGGCGTCGAGCGCGCCGGCCCATTGTGTAATCCGCTGATCCACTGCCTGCCGTTCGGCGTACCAGCCCTGCATCGTCGCGTGCCGCCCGGTACTGGCAGCGATGCCGCCCTCGGGGCGATCTCCGCCGTCGAACCGCGACATCCACATCAAATCGCCCCAGATCAGATGGTTCAGCGTGCCGAGGATCGACCCGAAAAAGGCACCCCGGTCACGCGCCAACTCCGCCGCTTCCATCCCCTGAAGACACTCTGACAATTGCCGGTTCTGCCAGGCATTGTAGCGTGCCATCGCGCAGCAATAGTCAGGGGTGATCATCAGCGCGGCCCGTGCCAGTCGATCTGACATATCTCGGCCGAACGACCGTCGAAGTCCCAGACCCGGCCAAAGGCGCGGACCCGGCCCTTGGTTGCCGTCGCCACGGTGATGTCCGGGCCCATCCAGTATTGCGTGTTGGTGACGACGATGTCTTCGCCCTGATGGCCCTCGACCGGCACCACCTCGCCCTGGATTTTCTTGCCGACCATCAGGCGGCGCGCCTTGCCCTCGGTTTCGAACACCACCGGCGCACGTTCCGCGCCCAGGAATTCACTGACCAGAACCGAAAACAGCCCCGTCGTACCGCGTGCCGCGCCGGAGAAGATGTTCACCAGCCCGTCATAGGCGGCCTCCGATGCGCGGTCGTCGATATAGGCCGCCGCCTTCCAGTTGCCGCGCCCCATCAGGCCGGGGATTTCGAGCATCAGCCCGACATTCAGCCCCGAGATATCCTCATCGCCGTAGTGGCCCTCGTCGATGCGCACGCCCGCCCAGGCCTGACAGTAGCCTTCGGTCGGCGGGTGCTGACCGAGACTGACCACACAGGGACAGAAGACAGTGCAATTGCAGTTCAGGATCAACTCGCCCTTGATCGTCCAGGGCACCGTGCCGATCTCCAGTGTGTCCAGAGCCATCTGTTTTCTCCTCTGTTTATACGTTTGCCGCCAGTTGGAACGCCGCGGCCGCGATCAGCACGACCCCCAGCGGGCGGGTGACGAAGCGCCCGATGCCGGGCAGTTTTTCCAGCACCATGATCAGCGTGGCCAGTCCCATGAAGGCCAGGTTCATCACCCCCCCACAAAGGCCAGCGCCATCAGCGCCCAGCAGCAGCCGAGGCAGACCAGACCCAGCCGAACGCCGTTGCGCCACGGCCCCTCGTCCCAATGCTGCATGAAAAAGACCAGTGGGCGGCGGCATTTGCTCAGGCAGGCCTCTTTCATCGGCGCGAACTGGTAGGCTCCTGCCCCGGCGAGCAGAAGCGCCGACAGAACCGGCACCGCCCGCTGGCCCAGCGGATCGAGCAGCCCGGCCGAGAACAGCGCCAGCTGCGTCGCCGCGGCCAGCAGTGAATAGCCCAGCCAGACCGACAGGTATCCGGCCACCAGTGCCCCCAGACGTGGCGCCGCCCCCGCATGGCGCAGGTCCTCATATGTGGCCAGCG
Source organism: uncultured Rhodobacterales bacterium (assembly GCA_964351135.1). Classification (GTDB taxonomy): domain Bacteria; phylum Pseudomonadota; class Alphaproteobacteria; order Rhodobacterales; family Rhodobacteraceae; genus Pukyongiella. The sequence goes on from CAYGNB010000025.1 coordinate 12,483, forward strand.
CCGGCAGGACGGTTGGCGCCATCATCGCCGCCGACATCAGCGCCCACATCGCCGCCATACGCGCAAACCCGGCCGCATCGGGTGTCAGCGTGCAGAAATCGCGCCAGTAGTCGCCGCCGTAGACCGCCACCGCCTCGCGCAGCCCGGCTGGAACCGCCATCAGATACAGCAGTAGCCAAGCGCCCAGAATCATTCCGAACAGGGCCAGCCAATGCGGCGCACCCATTGCCCTGATCCGGTCTGACAACATCGAATCCCCCGATTCCACTTGCGCTCTAAATGTCAGACTTTTAAATGTCAGACAAATGAAAAGTGATCCGACAGCCCCGGCGCCACGCATGAAGCTGGACCCGCAAAGCCCGGCGGACCTGTCCGCCCAGATCGCCGCAGCGATCCGCGACGCCATCGTCAGCGGGGCATTGATCGTGGACGAACGGTTACCGTCAGAGGCAGAGCTTGCCGAGCAATTCCACGTTTCGCGCCCCACGGTGCGCGAGGCGCTGAAACGGCTGGCGGCGCAGTCGCTGATCCGCACCCAGCGCGGCGCCTCCGGCGGCGCTTTCGTCAATCGGCTGAGTTATGAGGATGCCTACGCGCAGCAGGTGACCACCGCGACGCTGTTGCTGAGCATGAACGCGGTCAGCTTCGAAACCGCCTGCGAGGCGCGCTATACGCTGGAACGCGCCTGCGCCCCTCTGTCGGCCCGGCGCCGCAGCGCCGATCACCTTGCCACCATGCGCACCGAATGTTTCCGGCAGGCGCAGCCGGGCCTGACCGACGAGGCATTCTGTGCCTCCGACGTGGCGTTTCACCGGGCGCTGGTGGACGGGGCGGGTAACCCGGTCCTGTCCTACCAACTGGCCGGCGCTGTCGAGGCAATGCAACCGCTGATGAACATGATCACCTTCACTGCGCGGTCCCGACAGGCAATCGTCGCGCTGCACACCCGCATCGCCGACGCGATCGAGGCACGCGATGCACATGCCGCCGATACCGCGCTGTGCGAACTGGCTGACTACACGCTGACGCTGGGACGCGACGTGATGCAACAGCGCAACGCGCGGACCAGTCGGGGCGACTGAACGCCAACTGAAAAGGGGTGCGCCTGGCGCACCCCTTGGGGAACTGCAATCGACCGCGGCTGTCAGATATGCGCGAGCATCCGTGCGACCTGATTTGCCGGCTGCGGCCGCGCGGCCTCGAACGCCTGACCGTCCGTGGCCAGGTCCGGGAACAGCGTGAACAGCTCGTCCCGCTGCGCCGCGTTCATCGCGGAAACGGTGCGCGCAGCCGGGAAGAAGCTCTCGGTCTCCACACCCTCGGACCAGATCACTTCATGCCGGTCGAACGCGACGTGGTAATAGGTGACGGCCTGCGGCGCATGATCGACAGTCACGGTGCTGTCATTGCACAGGGCGAATGCGGGCACCAGCACGCCGTCCTCGGCGCCGAACATCAGCTCGGCCCGCCAGTCGTCAACCAGAATGCGGTGCTGGCGCGACACACGCAGATCGGCAGAGGGCAGGTTTTCGCCCAGCGCGCCCTGCCGGATCACCACCGGACGCAGTTCGGGCAGCCGTGCCGTCTGTGCCGCCGAAACATGCGACATCCCGATCCAGCGCACCGGCTGCACGCCGTTGTCGCGGGTCACAACCAGATCGCCGATGCAAAGATCCTCGACCCTGACCTGCCCCTCCGGCGTCAGGATATGCGTGCCAAGCACGAAGCAGGGCACCACCGCCAGATTGTGGGTGGTGGTGATGATCTGCGGACCCGAACCGGGATCGCCCGGATCCTCGGCAAAGACGCTGCTGACGGTAATCGACACATCCTGACCGGCAGGAAAATCCGGATCGATCGGGAAACTGTCGAGGACCCAGCCCGACGGGTTCAGCTTGATATAGGGCTGCCCCGTGTCAGGGTTGATGTCAGTGGGCAGGATCTGAACGGTCTGGGTATGCGGAGTACCGAATTCGTCCACCCCGTCGATCACCACCTCAACATATTCCAGTTCAGCCGAGGTCAGAGGTTTGACGATCTCATCAATCAGTTCCTGGCCGGTAAGCACCTTGCTGGCGCCCCCGGTATTGTCAAGTTGGTCAAGCGCGTTGAGACTGCTCAACGCACCGATGCCAATACCAGCGATGTCGGCATTCCAATCGTCTTCGAGATTCTGCCCGGCACCTGCGATGTCCTGCCCGCCGGGAAATGGGAAACCGTCCGACAAGAAGACGAGGAGATTGTTGTCGTTTGGATCGGCCCCAGCATTGGTGAAGGCATCTCCAGCTGCATCCAGCGCAGCTTCGTAGTTGGTAAAACCGCCCGAGGTCATGCCGGCCAGCGTGTTCTCGAAATTGGCCTGGCCGATGGCATCCAGCGTAAAGGGACCATAGCTCTGGGCGCCGGAATCGTAATCCACCAACGAGATCGTTACCTCGCTGGGGTCGTATCCGGCATCCACATAGGCCTGAAACATCTGCTTGGCGGCATAGACCTGCGCTTCGAGATAGGTATCCACGAAACCGTCGCCGTCGACATCCGACCCCGACGAGTTTGCCGTCGAGCCCGATGTGTCGATTGCCAAAACAATGTTGACCGGGTTGTTGACATCGCCGGTCTCGAGGCCAACCGAAATCTCGAACCCGTCATCGTCGATACCACCGTTGTTCACGGTTTCGATCGTCGTTGTCTGAGTAACATTGGTCGGATTATTGGAATCCGGGTCGATCGTTTCCGTCGTCGGCCCCTGAACGTCAGCCATCTCACTCGTCCTCAACTTCACGCCCGGCACGTTCGCCAAGGCAAAACTCATAAAGATGGCGGCAAGCCGCCACACCGCCACGCGCCTCCGGAACACCCCGGAACGGGCGGATTTGTTCTGGCAATCGGGAATAACCCCCCGACGGCCGTAGGACTGATAAGAATGGGTTGATCTCGCCACGAGAGACCAATGCCTAGGCCCAACGGGGCCTCTTCAACCAAATTCCGGCCCCGGACTGGGAACCGAACACTCTTATCAAACCGATGCCCCGAGCAGTGGGGCACTGGCACCTCTTACAATGTTAACAATATTACCGGCAACGGAAAAATCGTGGCGTTTCCCAGATGTTACGGCTGTTCGACGCTTGGGGTTGAGATGCTCCTGGGGCAACTCGCCTGAAAATAGCAGTCAATTCGCAGCCGCCCGACCGGAAACGATTGTCACGCCCCGGCACGCGCCCTGTTTGCGAATCACCCTTCGGGGTTTTCGACATCAACACGTCCGCAATATTCATAGCAAGCGGATCGGATCCGGCAAACATCCACCGGCAGCGGCAGCCGCACGGCCTCGAATGCCCGACCATCCGTGGCCAGTCCCGAAAGGCAAATGGGGACACCGGCGTGCCGGCAGCGCATCATCTTCCGCCAATGCCCGAACCAGACACCGCGGGTCGTGGATGCGGCCGGGAATGGTGGTCAAATCGGATCGACCCGACTGGAAACGATTGTCACGCGCCGATACGCGCCCTATATACGGCTTGTCCTTCGGGACTATGGACATAAACGCGCTCGCAATAAGCGGATCGGACCCGGGGGCGGTACCCGGCGGCTCCACCAAAATCCTTTGT
>CAYGNB010000026.1:0-1098 GCA_964351135.1 uncultured Rhodobacterales bacterium
GATGCCGGTGGTGACGCCGCAGCCAATATAACAAACCTTGTCGAATGGCGCGTCCTTGCGGATCTTGGCCAGCGCGATCTCGGGCACCACGGTGTGGTTGGCGAAGGTCGAACACCCCATGTAGTGATGAAGCGGCGTGCCATCGAGCATCCTGAACCGCGTGGTTCCGTCAGGCAGCAGACCCGCCCCCTGCGTTTCCCGGATCGACTGGCACAGGTTGGTCTTGGGGTTCAGGCAGTATTCGCATTCGCGACACTCGGGCGTGTAAAGCGGGATCACATGATCGCCGACCTCGAGCGTGGTCACACCCTCGCCCACCTCGACCACCACACCGGCGCCTTCATGACCCAGGATCGCCGGAAAAATCCCCTCGGGATCGGCGCCCGATCGCGTGAACTCGTCAGTATGGCAAAGACCGGTCGCCTTGATTTCGACCAGAACCTCGCCTGCCTTCGGTCCATCGAGCTCAACCTCCATGATTTCCAGAGGTTGACCGGCTGCCAAAGCAACGGCCGCGCGTGTTCTCATGTTTGACTTTCCTCCCCATGTCCCGGACGCAAACAGAACCCGGGTGTCAATCATGAGTATGGCGGGTGTCCCCCGCCCGGAACAATTAAGACAATGGTGTGTATTGGGTCGAATTGACCGGGGCGCGCCTGTTCCGACATAGTGTGACGCGTGGAGGAGTTTCGCGATGTCGATCATCAACCGGTTTGTCCTGGCGCTGGCATTATCCGCCGCCGCTGCCCCCGGCCACGCGACAGACTATTCCGACCCGACCTGGCCCTGCGTGCAACGCAAGGTAGAGGATCTGTCGCTGGGTCTCATGTGGCCGCATCCGGTCGACGCGGCGCGTGCCGACGAAGATGCCGCGTTGCGCATCGAGATCGACGAACTGGCGGGGGCGCTGGCGCTGCGGCGGGTCGAACTGGACGATCTTCAGCCCCAGGTGGCGGCCTTCGCCGCGCGTCATCACGGCGATCCGGCAATCCTCGGCCTGATTTTCGATCGTGTCTTTGACGGGCTTTCGAAACGTCGCACACGCATCCTCCATGGTATCGGAGAATTCTCGCTGAGCCAGATCGGTCTTGCCGAAAA
>CAYGNB010000026.1:1198-15843 GCA_964351135.1 uncultured Rhodobacterales bacterium
CTGACTGCGCCTTTCGCCTGAGAGGTCATTCCCATTCGAGTTCGGTAAAGGCCACGGTCGCATTGCGCGGGTTGTAGGCTTCGAACAACGCCCAACGCCGGGCCTCGCTTTGCGCGATGGTGTCCACCGCCTCGCCCAGCCGCTTGCCCGCGTCGATCGCGGCGCGGGTATCGCGTTCGAGCACGTCGAGGTAACGCCGTTGATCCGCCGCACCGTCGGGCCAGTCCAGTACCGGCCCGCCATGACCCGGAACGATCCGGGTCACATCCATTTCGGCCATCTCGGCCAGCACCTGCTGCCAGCCCCGCAACCGGCCGTCCAGCGCGGGGGTATGCTGATGAAACACCAGATCGCCTGCGAACAGGATGCCCGAAACCCGGTCCAGAACGGTCAGGTCTGTCCCGGTATGGGCCGAAGGCCAGGCACGCAGCGCCAGCACGCGCCCGCCCAGATCGATCTCGAGCTCTGCCCCGACGGCCAGATCGACCGATATCTGACCCACGCCCACGAGTTCCCCGGGTCTGATCAGATTGCTCAGGCTCTCGACATAATTGGCCTGCCTGTCCAGCAGCGCGCGCGCCAGCCTCGCATGGCCCACCACCCGCGCACCGGCCCTCACGAACGGGGCCACGCCCAACACGTGATCGGGGTGCATATGCGTCAGGATCACATGGCTGACCGGTTTCTCCGTCTGTGCACGAATAGCCCGCCAGACCGCCTCACCGATCCATGGCGCGGACCCGGTGTCGATCACCGCCACGCTATCCTCGCCGACAATGAAACCGATATTGGAGACATCCCCTCGGTTTGCCCGGTCCGGTTCCTCGATCCGGCCCCGATGCACAAAAACACCGGGCGAAACCTCGTGAAACGCCAGAACCTCGCCAACAGGCACACAACTGGCGTCCCTCGCAGCCGCCAACGTGCGATCCAGAACGGGTGGATTGGCTGCCAGCGCCTGTTCGCACAGCTCTGCGGTCCGGGCTTCGTATCCGGGCAAGAGCTGGTCCCGACAGGGCCCGCCGGCCACGGTCAGGCATAGCGTTATCATGGCTTCAAACACGGTGCGCCCTCCGCCCCGGACTATGACACACAGACTTGTGAAGGCCACGCAGCCTTTGGTCGGCGTATATTTTCATGCGGATTTGGGGCATAAATCGCAACACCGGTTGCCGGAGGAGACAACATGGCCAGATATCTCGCAATTGCCGCAACGCTCTGTTTGCCGCTTTCGCTGCCCGTTTGGGCAGATGACACCATCAAGAACCCGATGACCGACAGCGAGACTTGGCAGGAACTGCAATACGACGTTGTGGGCGATGCGCAGATCGAGATGACCGATGCGCTGTTGTCCGTGGACGCGCCCTATCGCGCGCATGACGCCGCGACCGTTCCGATTGTGCTGAAACAGCTGGACCCCGACACGCAGATCACCGCCGCGACGGTCGTTATCGACGAAAACCCGGCCCCGGTTGCCGGCGTCTTTACCTTTTCGCCCGCCATGGGCCAGCTGGATTTCGAGATGCGCGTGCGGGTGAACCAGTACTCCAACGTACGGGTCATCGCCGAAACGCCGGACGGCCTTCGCATGACGGGCCGTTATGTCAAGGCATCGGGCGGATGTTCGGCCCCGGCCACCAAGGACCCCGAAGCGGCACTGGCCTCGATGGGCAAGATGAAACTGCGCAGCTTTGACGACGATACCCAGATGTCGACGCCGCGCCGCGAGGCACAGATCATGATCCGGCACCCGAACTATTCCGGTTTGCAGCGCGATCAGATCACCCAATTGTTCATTCCCGCGCATTTCATCGATCATCTGGAGGTCTGGCAGGGATCAGACCTGCTGTTCACGATGGATGGCGGCATCTCGATCTCGGAAAACCCGGCATTTCGGTTCGCCTATGACGACAATGGCGCGCCTGCGCTGACGATCAAGGCGACCGATACGGCCGGCAACACGTTCGAAACCGTCCTGCCGAAATCCACGTCCAGTTGATCCACGAGCGTGCGGCAGACGGTTAAGGGTCCAGTTACGGTCCCGATGCAATCTGTTGATCTAGAAACAGATGATCTCGGCCTCGGCCTGTGCCCGACGCAGTTCGGCCACCATGTTCTCGGCAAGGGCCGCGCTTTTGAAGAACGACATGCGTTCGCCGCCCACGCGACGCATCGACAACACCGTTTCCGCCTGCAGATATTTTTCATACGGCAATATCGACGCGATCAGGTCAATCGAACAGGAACAACGATCCAGCATCTCGCGCGACTGGCCATTGGTGACCATGCAGGCAAAGACGTAATCGGCACGCGCGGCGGTCGGATAGTCGTTCAGCCGATCCGCGACGCTCTGCGCCAGACCGGAGACCGGCAGCCACAGCCCCAAAAGCGTTGCAGCGGCGGCTACCCGGTTCATTCCCCGCCCTCCGTCAGACCCTCGAACGTCATTTCCGAGCGATAGACCGCCTCGCCACCCGTCGCGGGCAGGGTTTCGGCGACCAGACGCAGATACCAGCCCGGCACCTCTTCGGAGACGGTCACGCTGAGCACGAGATCGCCAAACCCCTGCATGCGGTCACGGTTCGGGTCCTCCGCGAACGGGCGTAACCGGATCGTCCGAACCGGCACGGGTTCGCCGTCGAGCATCGCCTCGCCGGTTTCCACTTCGGCGGGCTGGATCAGCGCGTCCTTCACCCGGTTGCGGATATAGAACGGGCTGCCCCCGGCCGATTCCGCCATGTCCCTGACGGTACTTTCGTAGAAGACCATGATCATCGGGTTGCCGACGCCGGCTGGAAACACGCCCATGGCCCGGTGTTTCTGATCCTGGCGAAACTCCAGATGCGCCATTTCGCTCGCGTCATTCGCAAAGGTCAGTGCGATATCGCCACTGTCGCGCATGGCTGCATCGGGCTTCAACCGGTTCGTGACCGTGCGCCGATAGACCAGTTCGGCGTCGCGGTCGATCGCGTCCAGGGCCCCGTTCCGAAACAGAAGATCATATGTCTGGGTGCCATCGAGCGGCGCGGCAAGGGCGAGATTGGCGCCCAGGACAATTGCCATCAGCGTAGCAAGCAGTGCTTTCATCGTTCATGATCCTCCCGGGACAGAGATTATGACCTCACCCGCCGGTGTCACCGGCGACTTTTGTCGGTACCGCCACCCTGATTGGAAACCTGCCAGCGGACTTTCCATCCGATCAGCGCCCGCAACCGCGTGAGTTTCACCGGCTTGGTCATCACCGAAATGTCGTGCCGCAGCCCGGCGTTGCGCAGATTTTCGCTGCGATTGGCCGTGATCAGGATGGCCGGGACGTGAGTCTGCGTCATCGTTCGGATCTGCCGGATCGCCTGAACGCCGGTGTCTCCATCGTCCAGCTGATAATCGGCCAGAATGATGTCGGGCGGCATCCCCATGTCAGTGACGAAACGAAGCGCCTCTTCGGTCGATTGCGCGGGCAGAACGCTCGCCCCGCATTGTTCCAGCCAGCGTGTGGTCCCGAACAGGACGTCGTTGTCGTTCTCGATAACCAGAACGATATGCTCCAGTGGCAAATCATCGGACTGCGACAACAGTTCCAGCGGTTCGGATGCGGCACGATCCGCGTCTACCCGATCCATCTCGATACTGAAGACCGAGCCGACATTCGGCTTTGACCGGACCGACAGCCTGTGACCCAGCAGACGGCAGGCCCGGTCCACGACGGACAGCCCAAGCCCCATACCCGCCCCTAACGGCACGTTGTCGGCGCGGGTGAACTCCTCGAAAACACGCGTCTGATCCTTGCGGGCGATGCCGATGCCCGTATCCCAGACCTGCAGGACGATCTTGTTCCCGCGCCTGCGGCACCCCACCAGAACGCGCCCGCCTACCTCAGTGTATTGGATGGCGTTCACCACAAGGTTCTGAATCGACCGCAACAGGTAGACCGGATCGGAATGCACGAATGCCGAACAGGCCACCACGTCCAGCCGAACGCCCTTGCGCTCGGCGACCAGCGCCTGATCGCCGTGTATGCCCGCAATGACCGAGGCCAGGCTGACACTGGTCGGCGCCACCGCGTCGGGATCGGCGCTTTCGAGACGCGAGATGTCGAGCAACGAATGCAATAGCTGTTCGGCCGACCCGAAAGCCCCTTCCAGACGTTCGACCATCACGTGAAGGTCGGTTTCCCGCGTGATCTCCTTCAGCGTGGAAATCATCAGTTTCGCCGCATTGATCGGCTGCAGCAGATCGTGGCTGGCCGCGGCCAGGAACCTGGTTTTCGACGACACCGCGGCTTCGGCACGTTCCTTGGCAACACGCAGGGCCTCTTCGACCCTGGCCTTTTCTTCGTATTCGCGGATCAGTTTTTCGTTGGCCCGCGTCAATTCAGCGGTCCGCGCCATGACCCGGTTTTCCAAGGTCTCGGTTGCGCGCGCTTCGAGCGTGACATCCTTGAGCTCGACCAGAAACCCGCCATCGGGCAACTGGTTGGCATGGATGTCCAGAACGCGATCGGCACCATCGCGAACACGTTTGCGCAGCCAGCCCCGGTTTCGGAGCTCCCGCTGCCATTTCCCGACCTTCAGTTCGTCATCGGCCCGGATCAGGCCACGCGCGCGCATCAGGTCGAGCAGCCGCCGCACCGGCATGCCCGCGTTCAGCAAAGAGTTCGGCAACCCCAGCACCTCGCGAAACCGCGCATTGTACATCATGACCTCGGCATCGGCCGAAAAGGTGCAGACCCCCGAACTCATGTTCTGGAAAACCGCCTTGAGGTAATCCTCCTGCCGGTCGATCAGGGTTTCCTTTTCGTCCCGGTTCCGCTGCACGACCGCTGTAATATCGGTCAGCAGAAGAACCACGTTCTCCGGCGATGTGCGTTGGGCGCTCATCTGGTACCAACGGTCGCCGCGCAGCTCGATAACGACGCTCGTGATCGTCCTGTTGCCACGACCGGGCGCCAGCGCTTCGGCCACTTTCGTCAGCCCCCGATCCGACGAGACGAATTGCGCGCTGTTCTTGACCAGGGTGAAGAACCGGGCCAGATCGAGTCCGGGCAGAACCTGTTCCGACATGTCGGGAAGAATTGCATGGAACAGATCGTTGCACAGGTTCAACTGGCCGTCGGTAAAGAGCGCGAACCCCTCTTCCATCGACGACAGGGCCGCGATCAGGCTCTTGCGTGTCCGCTCGCGTTCGTATCGGGCGCTTTCCAGTTCGGTTGTCGCCCGTTCCAGATCCCGGCTTTTCGCCATGACCTGCTGCTGCAGCTCGATCGCAGACTGAAAGGCCCGGAATGCCGATGGCCCCACATCCTTCTGACGATTGGCCCGGCGAACCAGCGCGTCGATGATCTTTGCCTGCTTGGCGACCTGAAGCTCGGGCGGATCGTTCGGGTTCAGCATCATCAGTTCAGAACCCGTGTTGCCGGCTCAAAGAACGCAACGCCCACGAAGGTCTGGTTCATATGCACGCCGGATTGCTGTTCACCGTAGGTGTTGAACCCGATGACCCGCCGCGCCCGCAGGACGTCCGACACCTGTCGGCTCAGCTGCTTCTGTTCGATTTCGAGCTTGCGCAACACGCAGTCGAACCCAAGGATGAAATCCGGCTCGTTTCCGGCCGGGTCGTGCACGTCCAGCCCGGTATCCAGCGTTTCCAGGATTTCCTGACTGCGCCCAAGGGTCATGATCAGACCGTCGTCAATCGCCGCCAGAAACGACAGCGCATGGCCATCTGTCGAACCCCGGATCGCGCGCACGTAGTAATTAAGGTTCTGCCGCAGCAGCATCGGATTTTCCGCAAAGACCTGCGGTGACAGCGCATCGACAGGGCACCCTACCAGCCGTGCATATTCCAACGCGGCGGGCGTTCCGTTGATCTCGAACACCAGCCGTTCATCGGGATCGGCGTCGGTGATGACAATCGGTGAACCGACAGGCAGAAAATGATCGAGCCCGATCCCCTGGAACTGCAGGTTCGTTTCGATCAGCAACAACACCGCAGCATTGGTATGCGCCTTGCCATTATGCAGGACAAAGGTTTCCTCGTAGAGCAGCCCGTCTCCGGCAGAGCCTCCGAAGATCGGCAAGCCATCGAGAACGGTTTCGAGCGTCGATACCAGCACGTCCTCCTGTTTCGACAACCCGTCCGCGAGCAGCAGCGCCAGCCGGTTCCAGCCCGCCGTATGGCGAAACTTTTCAGCCTGCCGTTGCGCCTGCGCGGCGATTTCGGTTGTATCCAGCGGCTTCAGGTTCTCGAACAGGATGGACGAGCAGCGGAAATTCGCCTTGGGAAAGGCCATGAGCAGCAGGGCGTCCGCCTCATAGCCGCGTGCGGTGATCTGGCCCGCCGTCGTGCAACCGAACACGGGCACACCCGCGAGCCGCGCGCCCAGGCCACGCGTTACCTCGGCCGGATCGAGCCCGTTGGGAATGAAGGCCAGCAGAAAGCAGGTCGAGGCGGGGTCGAGATCGGCACAGGCTTCGTCTATCGCCACTTGTGGGACCGAGGCAGAGGACCGGCCGACGCGGATGAAACTCGGTCCGTAATCCATATCTCGCATGGTCGACCCCTAGTGCTGCAAAAAGGCGCGAGCCTCCGGTTCGTCTCCGGTCTGGCGTGCCATCACCGAATCCACCAGTACCGCTGCCTGCGTCCGGTTGCGGACACCGAGCCTGCGCAGCAGCGCGGTGATATGCGCCTTGACCGTGGCTTCGGCCAGAGAAAGCTCATAGGCGATCTGCTTGTTCGGCTTGCCAACGCAAATCAGCTTGAGAATCCGGATCTGCTGTGGCGTCAGCGACGACAGTTCGGGGCTGGACTGAAACGCGCAGCTCTCGGGCGGCGGAGTGTCATCGGCCTGGCGGTATTCCTGCGGGACATAACACCGGCCAGCGGAAATTTCGCCGATCACGAATTTCAGCGTTTGTGCCGACGCGTCCTTGGGCATGAAGCCCATCGCCCCGTTTTCGATAAGCGACCGCACCAGTTCGCCCGACGCCAGGGACGAAATCACCAGAACCCGCGCCGACGGCTTGCGCTTCCTCAACTCCTGAAACCCGGAAATGCCCGTTACATCCGGCAGCTTCAGATCGAACATGATCAGATCGGGCTCAAACCCGCTCTCCAGAACCTCGAAGGTTTCCTGCAGCGTCCGAGCCCGCTGAATGCGGCAATCGTCAAAACTGAACTCAAGTGCAGCGGCAAGCGCATCGCTGTAAAGCGGATGATCATCAACGATCAACACGTTGGACACAGGGCCCGCCGCGCTGGGGTATCCCGTCGTATGCATTGCTTCTCCTCCGACAGCGAAGTTAAAGCAATTGTGAATCGATTCAACCGATTCAGCTCGCGGTAGACAGGGTCGGATGGTCACATCCGGCCAAATCTGCGCTATCCGGGGGCGTCCGGGTCCGGTTCCGCGCCCAGAAACCGGCGCGCAAAGGATTTCAGGTCGAGTTTCGGGGCCTTCGGATCAAAGAAACTGCGGTCAAAGTCCCGGATCAGCTGCGCACGCGACATTGATGCGTTGTCGCGGCGGATCATCGCCATCGCCACCCGGCGCATTTCCGCCGCCCGACCGGTTTTCGCCAGATGGCGCAGGCGACGCGCCAACGGGTCCAGGGCCGGGAACCGCTGCAGCGCCTGCAACCCGGTCACGCGGCGGCCCGACATCCCGATAGCGATGGTTGCCAGGAACACAACGGCCGCCAGCAGCGCGACGGGCCACCCCGGCAAACGCGCCGCCTGTTCGGGCTCCGGCCCCGGCGCCGTCTTCGGGTCGCCGATGACCGACCCGTATGCAATGCGCTGAGCCGAAATCGTTACCTCGCGCGACTCGCGTTCCATCGTGTCGAAATAACTGAACCGCAGCGGTTCAACGATGGTGGATGTGTCGTTGGACGGGCGTATGGTCCAGCGCCAGAAGGCATAGCTCACCGGCCCCTCGGGCGTCAGTTCCACCAGCCGCTTTTCGGGATGTGCAAAGATCATCGCGGAGGGCGATTGCAGCTCGGGCATCGGCGGGATCATCTCGGGCGTCACGCCCAGCGCCTCGATCCGGATGACGCGCAACACCCCTTCACCCGGCGCAAGTTGGTCGGGGGCGTTCGACCATTGATCCGAGACCTGCAGGCGGCGCACGGGAAACCACCAGCCCTCTGACACGGGCGCCGCGGCAACCTCGACGGTGACGGGGGCGGACTGGATCTGATGGTCGAACCAGTCGTCCCCCTCGTCCGTCAGGGTCAGATTATGCTTGAACGCCCCGATCGTCAGCGTACCGGACCGCACCGGATAGATCGCCATGCGCCGGGTAAAGACCTTGACGTTGCGGCCGTTGATGCGCTCTTCGCTCCAGTGATCGGGACCGAGCTGTGCCCAACTGAAGCCGTCGAAATCCGGCTGGACCAGTTTTTCCCGCGTGATGTGACGCCGATAGACACCCCGGATCGTGATCAGGATCATCTCGCGCACAAGCGGTGTTTCGATCTCCTTGTCTATCGTCACGCCCAGCGACAATTCCGACGGCAGGACGGTTTTCGACTGCGCCAGCACGTGGGCGGGCCATAACAGGCAAATCAGGATCAACCACTTCATCGCGGATCCTCCGGCTCGGGCGGCGACAGGCCCAGCTTGTCGCGGCGCCGATGTTCCTGCGCGATGCGGGCGGCCATGAATTCGCCCGGAACGTCCGACAACTGATTGAGCCACCGTTCGTCCGCCACCATGAACTTGTCGTCGAAAATACGGCGCACGCCTTGCTGCCCACGGCTGTCCAGCTGGGTGAGCCCCAGCATGGTGTTGGCATTGGTGACCTCGCTGCCCGTGCCCGCCGCCCGTGCATTGCCGCGCGCGATGAAACTGTCGGCCTTCAGGCCCTCCTTACGGTCCGGGAACAGCGCAAGCGCCTCGGGATCGACCCGAAGCCCCGCATAATAGGCGGCCACGACGTCGAAATTGGCCTGCGCATCCGCATCGCCAGACTTGATCGCGCGGTCATAGGCCTCCAGCGCAGCGGCGATCCGGCCACGACGTACCTCGGCATTGCCGAGGTTGTAGAAATCGCCGGCCGCATCGAACGCCTGTACAGCGCCATCGAAATCGCCCGCGCGATACAGCGCCGCCCCTCGCCAGCCGGGATCCTGCAGCACCTGCGCCGCCAGACCGTTCAGGCCCAGCGCCAGAGCGACACGGCCAAAGGGCGCCGCGCCGCCCAGCAGCACCGCCAGCGACAGAGCCGCCACACAGAGGATCGCGAGCCCCCTCATGCGGCCTCCCTTCGGAACAGCAACAGCAGCGGAACGAGCGCAAGAAACAGGACATACCGCCCCAGATCGCGCCAGAACAGAACCGGATACTCCGTCCGCTCCAGCCGCATCCGCGCATCGCTGGCCAGCCATCGGCCCAGATCATCGGTCTGCTCCAGCGTAAAGACCGCTCCGCCGCCTGCGCTGGCATGGGTTGCCATGTCCGGCGACGGCGCACCCAACGCGACCAGCGACACGCGAGTTCCCCGTTCCGCGAGACCTGCCGCCTGCAGCAGCGATGCAGGTCCCAGACCCGCTCCGTCGGTGAACAGGACCACATCGCCCGCCAGCACATCGGCTTCTTCGATCCGCTGTTGAGCCAGCGCCAGGGCACGTTCTGGACGCGACCCCCGGTCAGGTACGGTGTCGGCGTCGATCAGCGAAAATGTCTGCCCCAACTGCCGGTGATCCATCGTGATGTCGGTCGCGACATAGGCGTCGCCGGCAAAGACGATGATCCCGCCGGGCCTACTGCCCAGCGCACCGACACCGAACCGCCCCATCGTCAGCATCTGCGGCCAGCGCGCATCCTCGGTGACACTGGCAGAGGCATCGACGAGGAACAGGACACCATCGAGATTGCGAAAGGACTGTGCATCGCGCCGTTCGACCGCCGGCCCGGACAGGGCCAGCACGCAGATTCCCACCGTCGCCAGCAACGCGATTAGTGGCAGCCGCGTCGCGGACACCTCGATCCGCCCGATTGCCGCCATCGCCCGCATCAGCGCCGGGTCTGTCGCCCTGTCCCAGTCACCGAAACCGCCAATGCGCGACCAGAACCACCAGCCGGCCCCGGCCAGCAGCGGAAGCACCAGCAGCCACAGCGGCCGCAGCAGCGTGATATCGAGATCGTTCACACCACCTGCCTCCACAGCGCGAGAAAGCCGAGCGCGACAGCCAGCGCGGCGGGCCATGTCCAGTAGTCACGATAGATTTCCGCCGCCAGCCCGTCGCTGTCGGTTGCCTCCAGGCGATCCAGCGCCTCGGTCACGGCGATCAGGTCATCGGTGGTCTTGACCCGAAAGCTTTCGCCGCCCGAAATCTGCGCGATCGCGCGCAGGGTCGTGGCATCGACGACACCGCGTTCACCGACTTCGGCGCTTTCCAGATCCTTTGGTCCCAGGGCGATGGTGTGGACGCGCACCCCCAATTCGGCGGCGAGTTCCGCAACGCCGCGCGGGTTTGTTGCCCCCGCATTGTTGACCCCGTCCGACAGCAGGATCACGACACGCGACGCCGCCGGGCTGTCCGCCAGCCGCTTGAGCGCCAGCCCCAAGCCGTCCGAGATGTTGGTTGCGCGCCCCGAAATACCGATGCTGGCCTCTTCGATCCGTTGCGCGACGGCCTCGACATCGAACGTAAAGGGGGTTGCGTAATAGGCTTCGGACCCGAACACGATCAGCGCCACCCTGTCCCCGCCCCGGCGCCGGGCGAAATTCGCGCCTACCGTGGTAACGGCCTCGAGCCGGGTGACCTGTCGGTCGCCAAGATGGAAATCGTCCCGCACCATCGACCCCGACAGGTCCAGCGCAATGGCCAGATCACGGCCCGATACCCTGAGCGCGCTGACCGGCTCCAGATCGCGCGGCCCGGAGAGCGCCAACAGGGTCAGCACCCAGATTGCCCACAGCAATATCCGTTCAAACGGCAGGCGTCGGCCTCGACTGCGCGCCTGACCGGCCTCCAACAAAGCGCCGCCAATGTGATCGGGAACCAGCAGGGCGCTCCCTGAAACCGTCTGCGCTCTGAACAGGCGCGCAATCAGCAAAGGCAACGGTAACAGGATCAGGACAAACGGATCGGCCAGCTCAAACACAACGTTCGACCTCTGCCTCCAGTACCTTCAGATCCGGCCCGCCGCCGCGACGATAGAGATCGCCTGCGATCGCGGAATAGCGTTCGGGGTCGCGAACCCGCAGCAGGTGCAGCAGGGCAACCCGCCGCCGGGCGTCGGACCAGTCGGAACCGGCCGTCATTCCGCCATGCGGATGCTCTGCCGCCGCGTCGCGGCCGGTGCTCAGCAAACGCAGAAGCGCGACGACAACCAGTGCGGCCATCACCGCCAGCCCGACCGCCACGGCAATATCCGCGACCGGTCCACCGGCGGCCTCGGCCGGCAGGCGAATGTCACGCAGGCTGGCCAGCATCGCGGTTTCGGACAGCCCGGTTTCGTTCATGCCGCCCGCCTTTCGGAAAACGCGGCCGAGATCCGGCGCGCGGTATGCTCGACGCTGTCGCTCGCATTCAACACCAGCGCCGGACGCGCGGCGACCTGCTGATAGGTGCCCGTGTCCGTCGCGCCGCTATCGGACAGGTAGACCCGGTTCTGCCGACCGTCCGACAATCGTATGGAATACCAGCCGCGCGGCATTTCTTGGGTTTTTGCCTCGGTCACCAACACGAGGCGCGGACTGCGACGATGAGCGAGGCGATCCAGCCGATCCGGCAGGTCACCCCCCGCCGCGTCGAAACCCGAGGCAATGATGATCTCGGACCCGGCTGGGGTCAGGCGTTCTGCCTGTGCCAATGCCTGATCCAGCGGCGGGGTGGTTTCGGGAGCCGCCTGAATCGCCGCCAGACTGTCGTGATGGGCCTGCACCAACCCGCCGATCACATCCAGCATGCCCCGTGTCCGTCCGCGGGGCGGTACGATCACCGGCATATCCGGCGTGATCGCCAGCAATCCGACGCGCCCACCGCTTTCGACCAGATGCCAGCCGATCATCACCAGCGCCTCTGCCGCGGTAACCGAAAGAAAGGCCCGTTTCAGCCCCCAGAACATCGAGGCCCGGAAATCCGCGACCAGCAGGCTGACGCGGTCGCGTTCTTCCTGGAACTGACGGACATGCAGACGCCCGGTTCGCGCCGTTGTGCCCCGGTCCAGATGCCGGATATCGTCGCCCGCCACATATTCGCGCACATCCACGACCTCGATCCCCTGCCCCCGGCGGCGCGTGACGAAACCGCCGGGCAAGGCGGCCACGGGCGGTTCGGCATAGGCCGCCAGCGCCACGCGGCGCAGGGCGATCAGCGGCGCCGAGGCCAGACTGACACCCGCGTCTGATAACGCGTCCGTCACAGCGGTTCGACCGAACTCAGGATATCGGCAACCAGATCGCGGGGCTTGCGCCCGTCCGCCACCGCTCGCCATGTCAGCACCATGCGGTGCGCCAGCGCGTCCGGCGCCACCGCCGCGACATCCTCGGGCAAGGCAAAGTCGCGCCCCCGCAGGAAGGCCCGTGCGCGCGCCGCCGAGGCCAGCGCCAGCGACCCACGGGGCGACACAGCGTGCTCCACATCGTTGGCCCATTCCCCCTCGCGCGTGGCGGTGACGAGCCGCACGATATAGTCCCGCAATTCCGGCGCCAGATGTACGGCGCGCACCTGCGCGCGCGCTTCGTTGAGCTCCTCGAGCGTCATCTGCCGCATGACCGGCGGCCCGTCCTGCGTCTCGGCAATCACCAGATCCAGGATCTGCCGTTCCGTCTCGAGGTCCGGCAGGCGCAGGACAACATGCAGCAGGAACCGGTCGAGCTGCGCCTCGGGCAGCGGAAAGGTTCCGTCATGTTCGATCGGGTTCTGCGTGGCAACGACAAGGAACGGGTCCGGCAGACTGTGGGTTTCGTTACCGACGGTCACCTGATGTTCGGCCATCGCCTCCAGCAGGGCCGATTGCACCTTGGGCGGCGCGCGGTTGATCTCATCGACCAGAACCAGTGTGTGAAAGACCGGGCCGGGCACGAATTCGAACCGGCCATCCTGCGGGCGGTAAACCGGGGTTCCGGTCAGGTCCGATGGCATCAGATCGGGCGTACATTGAATCCGCGCGAAGCTGCCTTCGACCGCGTTCGACAACCATTTGACCGCGCGGGTCTTGGCCAGGCCCGGCGGACCCTCAACCAGCAGATGCCCCCCTTCCAACAGGGCGATCAGCAGGCATTCGACCAGATGTTCATGCCCCACGAGCCCCTGCGAAAGACTGGCGGACAGTTCCCCGATGCCGTTTGGCGGGGTGTCAGGCCTGGTGTCCATGTCTCCTCCCAGCGGCCCGGTCGGGCCGGCATTCCCGCGATCAGGTTAACCGGAGTTCTCCCGTCCACAAACACACCCGTTGGTATTACCTGCGGGCCAGCCCGGACTGGATGCAACTGTTGTCGACCAGCACGGCAAAGCGGGGATCGGCCAGTGTCCGGTCCGTCTGAGCCCAAAGCCGGTCATACTGGGCATCGATGAAGTCGATGAACCCCGGCTCGACGGTCTGATCCACCGGTGCCTGTGCCACCGCGTGCATCATGAAGACGTCAAACGCGCACAACCCGCTCGGGTTCGATTTCAGCAACGCGCGCATGAAATCGTGCGACCCCCATGGCAGCCGGTGCAGGCGCACGGGCGTTTCCTGCAGTTTGGACAGGAACCCAGCCGTTTTGTCATAAAGCAGGATGTCCATGCCGAACGTGTAGGACTGAAACAGCTCCTCGATCAGGATCGACCTGTAGAACGCCGCCTCGAGCCTGTCCGGGCGCGCATGGGCCGGCTGCTTGACCATGATATGGGTTCCCTGCCCGCGATGCCCGAAAAAGGTCTGTGCCATCGCGGGCGACGGCACCATGTAGGCACGCCCTGCGGGCAGTCCGAGCTGGTGAACCTCGTTGAGCCAATCCAGATCCGATGACAGATCGCGCGCCGGCGGGTGCCCGGAATAGAGCCGCAGGACAACCGTCCGGCCCGTCCCGCAATCGCGCGCCGAACGTCCCGCATACCGCATCGGCGCGGGATAGCCGAAACTGTGCTGCAACAACGCGCGGAAGGCGTCCAGAACGGCAAGGGTCTGCGGGTGCGGTCGCTCTCCCACCACGCATAGCGATGCGCCGGCCAGATCCCGACCGTTGATGAGAACCGGGATTGCCGTATCCCGCCCGAGCATCGTGACCCGCAGGTCATAGTTCCAGCCACGGCGCGCGAGATCGAGATACTCGCTCTTGTCCGCCAGCGCGGCGGTAGCAAAGGCAATGGCCGCCAGCAGTTGGGTGATGATCCGCCACATCATGTTTCTCCTGCGCGAGAAAGTTAGCGTGCCGGCACGACAATATCCACTTCCGCAAGAACCTCTGGCCGGGAGGAGTATCTGGTCCGCAACGACAGGGTCGAAAATGAGGCAGATCGCAGGGCATCCGATTTGTCTGGAGGATTTCACAGAATCCGATTGCGACATGAAATGTTATTACATAAGAAAATGAGCGAACTCGACCGGTGGGGCCCGTCCCCCGACCTGATCGCACCTCTGGAGATTGCCCCATGACCGACACCCGCCTTCCCGTCACCGTACTTTCCGGCTTTCTCGGCGCCGGA
>CAYGNB010000027.1:0-7962 GCA_964351135.1 uncultured Rhodobacterales bacterium
CGCTTGTTCCGGTTGGTTCCCATGAAAAACGAGGCCATGCCGGGATTTCGCGCCTCACCGATCTGTCGGGTGGTGTCGCCGCCCGGCGTTTCCACCTTGATCACGTCCGCGCCCATGTCGCCCAGCTGCTGCGTCGCCCAGGGACCGAGGATTACGGTCGAAAGATCGACAACGCGCACACCGTCCAGCACACCTGCCATCGTCATTGCCCCGCCATTGTAATCTGCTCATTCAGCGCCAGCAGGTTACGCGCCTGCTTGAGATGCGGCATATCGAGCATCTTGCCGTCGAGCCCCACGGTCCCCAGCCCCGGATTCGAGGCGAACACATCGACCACCTTCTGTGCCCAGTCGACCTCTTCGTCGGTCGGGGTAAAGGCCGCATTGATAACCTCGCTCTGTGCGGGATGAATGGCGATCTTGCCGATAAAACCCGCCTGGCGGTCCTTTTCGCAATCGACGCGCAACGCTTCGAGATTACGGAAATCGACCACGACGCACCCGACCGGCTGCGCGTCGACCGCGCGCGACGCCGCAAGGCACATGGCGCGCGCGAATTCATAGACATGATCGTATTCGCCCGTCCTCGGATCGCGGTTGCTCGACGCGCCCAGCGCGGCGGCGAGATCCTCGCCCCCCCAGGTGAGCGCGGCGAGCCTGTCGCTGACGCCATCGAGATAGGTCTGGAACTGCAGCAGCGCGGCGGGCGTCTCGGTGGCGACCGACAGGATTTTCGTGCTGCCGATCTCGACGCCCGACGCGGCTTCCAGCGCCGACAGCCGCTCGGCCAGCCGGTTGATATCGGCGGCGCCGTCGACCTTGGGCAGCACGATCCCGTCCGGTGCGCCCGGCATGACCGCCGCCAGATCGTCGAGCGAGAAGGCGTGATCCAGCGGGTTGATCCGCACCCAGAGCTGCTGACGGCCCCGGTACGGATTGGCCTTGAGAAACGCACACGCGGTTTCGCGCGCGATGTCCTGCCGCTCGTCGGCCACCGCGTCCTCGAGATCGAGGATCAGCGCGTCGGCGGGGTTTTCCCGCCCCTTGGCGAGCTTTCTTTCGCTGTCGGCCGGAACGAACAGCCAGGATCGAACGATGCGCATGGAACCTCTCCCTAGTTACGCCCGGGCGCCGCCGTGGCCCCGTCCCCGAGCATTGCCTCGATACGCGCGGAGGTGAAACCGATCTCGCGCAGAATCTCCACCGAATGTTCGCCGAGACGTGGCGCCAGACGGTCCGGCGCGGGCTGGGTGGCCGACCAGGTGGCCGGGAATGCCATATCGTGGATCGGCCCCTCGCTCGGGTGATCGACATTGCGAAAGAACCCGACCGCCGCAAGATGCGGATCGTCGATCAGCTCTTCCGGCGTGGCGAGCGGCATGGCCGGGATATCTATTTCATCAAATATATCAATCCACTCCGCCGTTGTCTTCGTGCTCAGGATCTCGGCCAGTTCGGCGTAGATCGAATCGATGTTCTCGGTCCGCGTGGTCATCGACGCAAAACGCGGATCGGTCTCGACAACCTCGGGCCGCCCGATGGCCTCGAACCATGCCTTCCAGTGCCGGTCGGTGTAGATCATCACGCAGATATGGCCGTCTTTCGTCGGATAGGGCCGGCGGTCGCGCGACAGCAACCGGGCATAGCCGGGCGGGCCGATCGGCGGATCGAATGTCTGGCCCGAGAAATGTTCGCCCAGAACAAAGGTGGCCATCATCTCGAACATCGGCATATCGATGCGCTGGCCTTCGCCGGTGCGCAACTGGTGAAAAAGCGCCGCGTTGATCTGCCCGACGGCCCAGAGGCCAACGCAACGGTCGACAATCGCGGCCGGGGAATAGGCCGGTTGCCCGCCGCCCGCCGCGATCCGTGCGAATGACGGGATCGCCACCGCGCCCTGAATCAGATCGTCGAAAGCCGGCTTTTTCGCGTATGGCCCGTCCTGACCGTAGCCATAGAGCCCGGCATAGATGATGCGCGGATTGATCTGCCGCACGGTTTCATAGCTGAGGCGCAGCCGCTCCATCACGCGGGGACGGCGATTGTAGACCAGCACATCCGCCCCGCGCAGCAGTTCGACCAGCGCCGCATAGCCATCGTCGGTCTTGAGGTTCAGCACGACCGAACGTTTGGAGCGGTTGGTGTTGAGAAAGATCGGCCCCATCTCGGAATGCCGGAGCGGGCCGATCTTGCGGATCGGGTCGCCCTCGGGCGCCTCGATCTTGATCACGTCGGCACCCATGTCGCCCATGACCTGCGTGGTATAGGGCGCCATCAGCATGTTGGTCAGATCGACAACGCGTATCCCGTCTAGCGGTCGTGTCATCCTGTTCCTCCCGCCGGGCGGAACACAGGCAACGCCTGGCCGCCCTCGGTGCTGCGAAAGGTCAGTTCGACCGGCATCCCGACCGCGAGCGCGTCGAAGTCGGCCTCGACGATACCGCTCAGCATGGTCACGCCTTCGTCGAGGCGCACATACGCAATCGCATATGGCGGATCGGCCCGGCGCATGACGGAATAGGAATAGACGGTGCCCTTGCCGGTTGCCTCGTACCATTCGGTCGCATCCGAAAAGCAATGCGGACAGATCGCGCGCGGAAAGAAATGCGTCTTGCCGCAATCGGTGCAGCGCTTCAGCAGCAGCTTGCCAGCGTCGCAGCCTTCCCAATAGGCCGCGCTTTCCAGATCGATGGTCGGGTCGGGATAGATGCGGTCACTCATGCGTCGTATCCTCCAAGAATGACGGTCGCCGCGCCGGTGCGCTGGGAAATCTGCCCGCCGGTGCCATGGGCCAGTGCCAGCTGGCAGTCGGGTACCTGCACCGCGGGATGGGCCTCGTGGCGCAGCTGACGCACCGCCTCGATCACCTTGGTCATCCCCCCCCGGTTCGACGGATGGTTGTTGCACAAGCCGCCGCCATCGGTGTTGAATGGCAGCTTGCCGACGCCCGAAATCAGGTTGCCGTCGGCAACGAATGCTCCACCTTTGCCTTTCTCGCAGAACCCGAGATCCTCGAGCGTTTCCAGCACCGTGATGGTGAAACTGTCGTAGATCGAGGCGTAATCCATGTCGGCCGGTGTCAGTCCCGCCTCGGCAAAGGCGATGGGCCCGGACTGTGCCGCCGCCGTATAGGTCAGGTCGACCTGCCCGGCGTTCAGGTGCTTGATCGCCTCGCCCTGCCCCAGCACCTTGATGCATCGATCGCCCAGCGAGGCGGCGATCTCGGGGCTCACGACCACCAGCGCGCCGCCGCCATCGGAAATCACGCAGCAATCGAGCCGGTGCAGCGGGTCGCAGATCATCGGCGAGGCCAGAACGTCCTCGACCGTGACCACATCGCGCAGCATCGCGTTCGGATTGTGCTGCGCGTGATGGCTGGCCGCCACCTTGATCCAGGCGAGTTGTTCAGAGGTGGTCCCGAATTCGTACATGTGCCGCATCGCGGCCATCGCATAGAGGTTCGTGACCATCGGCCCGTAGGGAAGCTCGTAACCGCGTTCGGGCGAGTCATCCCCCCGTGCACGCGACCCCAGGGCGCGCAGCCCTTCCGCGCGGGGCCGTCCGGCCAACGTGATCAGTGCCACCTTGCATTTCCCGGCCGCAATCGCCTCCATCGCGTGGCCCACATGGACGAGATAGGACGACCCGCCAGTTTCGGTGGTATCCGTATGGGTCAGGTTCAGCCCCATGTATTCGGCCAGAACCATCCCCCCGAGCCCCGGCACGGACCCGTCGCAGAAAAACCCGTCCACATCGTCCTTGGTCAGTCCCGCATCCGCCAGCGCGCCCCGCGCCACCTCTGCATGGAGCTGCGCCACCGTCTTGTCGGTCGCCTTGCGGGTCGGGTGTTCGAACACGCCCGCGATATATGCTTTCGCCTGTCTTGCCATGGTTCGCCTTCAATAGGATTTCGGAAGCCCCAGCGCCCGTTCTGCCAGATAGCAGAGGATCAGCTGCGGCGGGATCGGCGCGATACGGTGGATCAACGCCTCGCGCAGGTACCGCTCGACGTGGAATTCCTTGGCATAGCCCATGCCGCCATGGGTCATCACCGCATTGGTGCAGGCCTTGAATGCGGCTTCGCCAGCCAGGTATTTGGCCGCGTTGGCCTCCTTGCCGCATTCATGGCCGTTGTCGTAGAGCGCGGCCGCGCGGAAGGCCATCAGGCTCGCCGCCTCCAGTTCCGCCCAGCTTTCGGCCAGCGGGTGCTGGACACCCTGGTTCATACCGATAGGCCGGCCAAAGACCTCGCGGTCGTTGGCGTAGCGCGCCGCCCGATCCAGGGCGCAGCGGCCAATCCCGACCAGCGAGGCGGCGATCAGGATGCGTTCGGCATTGAGACCGTGCAGCAGATAACGGAACCCCTTGCCCTCTTCGCCGATCATGTCCTCGGGCGGGATCCGCAGGCCGTCGATGAACACCTGGTTCGAATCCACGCATTTCCGCCCCATCTTGTCGATCACCCGCGCTTCGATCCGGTCGCGGTCGAAATCCGTGTAGAAGAGCGACAGCCCGTCGATAGGTCGTGCCGTGTCGCTTTCGGGCCGCGTGCGCGCGATCAGCAGCATCTTGGTTGCCTTCTGCGCGGTCGAGGTCCAGGTTTTCTGGCCATGCACCACCCAGTGCGACCCGTCCCATTCCGCCCGCGTCTTGAGCCGCGTGGTGTCGAGCCCGGTATTGGGCTCGGTCACAGCGAAACAGGCGGTCGCCTCGCGTGAGATGATCGGGGGCAGCCAGCGCTGCTTCTGCTCGTCGGTGCCAAAGACCACCACCGGGTTCAGGCCGAAAATATTGATCGCGATCGAGGCGAACCCGGCATTGGCGGCGCCGGTTTCGGTGATCGCCTGGACCATGGTCGCGGCCTCGGTGATGCCCATGCCCGACCCGCCATAGGCCTCGGGCATGGCGATACCGAGATATCCGGCCTCGGCAATGGCGTCACAGAACTCGTCCGGAAAACGTCCGTCGGTGTCCCGTTTCAACCAGTATTCGTCATCGAACGGCTTGCAGACACGCGCTATTCCATCCCGGATCATGCGCTGATCGTCCGTGTATCCGCTCGGTTCGCTGTAACCCGTCGGCATTCGCGATATTCCTCCCTGTTCCGTCAGACCGCGCAACCCGGCGTCAGACGCCGATCGTGTAGCCACCGTTCACCGACAGGTGCTGTCCGGTAATATAGCTGGCAGCCTCGGAAAGCAGGAAACAAACCGGCTGGCTTACCTCTTCGGGCGTCGAGAACCGGCCCATCGGGATCTGCGCCATCACCCCGTCGCGGAACTTGTCGCCCCGGATGACTTCGGTCATCGGGGTTTCGACCACCCCGAAACAGACGGTGTTGATCCGAATGCCCTTGGACGACCATTCGCGTGCCGCGCTCATGGTCAGACCCATGACCCCGGATTTGGCAGCGCCATAGTTGATCTGGCCGATGGTGCCCCGCCGCCCGGCATCCGACGAGATATTGACGATGGAGGCGGGCGAGGTGTCGCCCGCGGCGATGCGGTCCAGCATGTGGCGCCCGACCGCCTGCAGGCCGTAGAACACACCACTCAGGTTAACGTCGATCACGTCCTGCCAGGTCTTGCGGTCCATCTTGTGGATCATCGCGGCACGCACGATACCGGCGTTGTTCACGAGCCCATGCAACGCACCGTGACGGGCAACCGCATCGTCAACCGCAGCCTCGACAAAATCCGCGTCAGCCATGGACCCGACAACCACGTCAAAGCGCTCTCCAAGCTCGTCTTTGAGCGCTGCGACACCCTCTTCGCGAATGTCGAGCGCGATAACCGTGGCCCCGAGACCATGCGCAAGGCGCGCCACGGCGGCGCCGATCCCCTGGCCGGCACCGGTGACAAGAATGTTCCGGCCCTGCAGGCTCATTGGATTGTTCATGGTTCCTCCCGCACAAAATTCCAATGTTTCGATATTACGAATTATGTTCGCTTATTCACATTTCATGTTTGAGAAATCATTGCAACAGGTTTCTGTTCGCAACCCGCTGCACGGCTGTGCCAGCACCATGGAAGCCGACAAAGCGATGCCCCGGGACTGCTCGTTCCCGGGGCCGACACCCTCATTCGCGCCAAACAAAAAAAGGGGCCGTGACCGGCCCCTTATTTCGCTGTGATGGACTCGCTCACTCGGGAAAATGCAACCGTCCGTCAGCGTCCCAGGTAAAGCCGCCCTCCTCAAGGATCGCGCGCGCCTTACCCAGATCATAGGCCGGAAGTTCGAGCGCCTCGTTCGTCCAGAAGGCATTGGACGGCACGATCGAGGACGGTGCCGCCCCCGCATCGCCGCCCAGCACCTCCTCGATGATCGCGTCATAGGGGATCGCGTGAGCCAACGCCTTGCGCAGGGTCTTGTTGGAGAACGGTTCGGACGCGATGTTGTAGCGTGCCGACATGTAGCCGTTGGACTGTGCCTGAACCAGTTCGAGCTGCTCGAACTCGCGAAATTCATCGACCACGGTGGGCACCAGGGGCTGCAGCGAAATGTCGATGTCGCCCTTGGCCAGCGCCGACGACAGGATCTCGGCCGACCCGAATTGCACCATCAGCAGATCCGCCGCGGGCCGCATGAAGTGATCGGCGTTACGCTCGAAGTAGATCTCGCGCCCCTCCTTCCAGTATTTCAGGTTGTAAGGGCCGCTCCCCACGATATTGGTGTTCCGATAATCCTGCGGTTTGCCAAGCCCGGTTTCCTCGAGGATGTTCGACCAGACGTGCTCGGGCAGGATCGGGACCTGCCCCAGCGCGGAGGAAACGAAAGGCGCCGACGGCTCGGACAGCCGGAACCGGATCCTGTTGCCGTCTACCGTGACCTCTTCGAGGTTTTCCAGATATTGCTGGAAATAGATCGCCTCGTTTTCCTTCAGATACTCGAAGGAGAATTTTACGTCCTCTGGCGTCACCTGTTCGCCGTCGTTAAAGGTCAGATCACCGCGCAGGGTAACCTCGAACGTGGTCTCGTCGATGGCGTCGAGGCTTTCGGCCGCCCACATTTCGGGTTTACCCGACGGCCCGACGACCAGCAGCCGGTCATAGACCAGACCCAGCCGGTCCAGATCCTCGAGCGTCTTGAACGCCAGCGGATTCCAGCTGTCCTGATCGATGGTCCAGCCCAGCAGAACACGCCCATCCCCGTCCAGCGGCTCCATCTGCAGCAGGTTCCAGATCGACCGCAGTCCCTCGGGCGTACTGCGATAGTTCTCGATCTTCACGTTCTGCTTGTTGTAGGCGGTCGTGTTGATCACATAGGCGACCAAACCTTCAGGCTGCTCGTCATGCAGCACCGCCTGCAATTCGTCGATCACCTTCTTGCGCTCATCCACATCGTAGATCGCGCGCTGCTGCCCGGTCAGCCGATCCACGGTTTCGTTTGAAAAGGATCCGACATTCATGCCGCCGGGGCGGGAGTTTTCGGTGACAAACTGGTTCGACGTAAAGAAATCGGGCTCGAACCGCGAGGTGGAGCCCGACAGAACGGACATCACCACGTCGAAATCATGTTCGGTGAACCACATTCCCAGCATCGGCGCCGGGAACGGTTGCGGATTCAACTCGACATCGAGACCCAGCTTTTCCCAGCTTTCGGCCAGATAGGCGCTGGTCTCGTAATAGTGCTGGTACTTTGTCGACGGCCAGGTCAGGAAATCGATCGTGGGCACCAGCTTGCCTTCGGCCAGGGCCGGCAAGGGCGCGACGAGCAACGCGGCCGCGCATGCGGTCCGGCATAGTCGTGCCAGCGTGACTGGGGTCTTCTTCATTGTTTCTTCCTCCTCCGTTGTATTTTCATGCCCCGCCGCTCAGGCGGGCGTCGCCTGAGCGCGCGCGATCATTGCCCGCATCTCGTGCTTGTATTCTTCGGGGAACGGGCATTGCGTCAGCCCCAGCAGGATCGGCGCGACATAGGCATCGGTCGGCACCCAGGGCCGGTATTCACCCGGAATGTGATA
>CAYGNB010000027.1:8062-11648 GCA_964351135.1 uncultured Rhodobacterales bacterium
GCGCGACATAGGCATCGGTCGGCACCCAGGGCCGGTATTCACCCGGAATGTGATAGGTCGTGGACGGCACCTGATTGCCCCTCTCGTCGAGAAGAGTCACCGGCAGATGCGCCCATTGGTTTTCAGGAACATGCGCCGCCTTGTCGAGTGCGGCCATCGCCTCGTCCGACAGGCTGTACTGGATGCCCCAAGTGACCGCGCCCTTGCGGGGGATCAGCGTACAGCCCGCAATACCCGGCTGGCTGCACTGCCCAAAGCCCATGACATAGCCGTCCAGCCGCAGGTAGCCGACATTGCGCACACCGGGCGCGAGCTTTCGCATGCTGTCCTCGACCAGCAAGGTTCCGTAAGCGAAGTAGTGCATTTCCAGTCTCCTGTTTCCTGTTCTCCGGCCGGCCTTCACGAGGGGTACGGCCCCTGTTTTCACGTTCCGGCGGGTTCGCCTGTCCGGCCTTCGGTCCAGGTCTTTTCATCGGCGGCGCGAGCGGCGAAATCGTCGGCCTGCCGCCAGTGATGACAGCGCACGATCTGGCCGCTCTCGAGCGTTTCCGGCGGCGGCATCTCACGATGGCAGAGCGCGGTCGCCATCGGGCAGCGCGGCGCGAAACGGCAGCCACCCAGACTCTCGAATAGGTTGGGCGGCGTTCCCGGAATGGCGATCGGTTCCTTATCGGAGCCCAGCACCGAAACCGCATTCAGCAGACCGATCGTATAGGGATGGCGGGGGCGCCTCACGATGTCCGCGGTCAACCCGGATTCGACGATCACGCCGGCATACATCACGCAGATCCGCGTGCAATTCTCGACGACGAGCGCGATGTCATGCGTCACCAGGATCATCGAGAACCGCCGGTCGGCCTGTAGCTCCCGAAGCCGGCTGAAGATCTGGTCCTGCACGATCACGTCGAGCGCGGTCGTCGGCTCGTCGGCAACGATCAGCTGCGGCTCCAGCGCGAGAGCCATGGCGATCACCGCGCGCTGCCGCATCCCGCCCGAAAACTGGTGCGGATAGTCATGCGCGCGGTCGGGGCTGACGCCCACCATCTCGAACAGCCGCGCGATATGCGCACGGGCCTCGGCCCTGGTGACCTCGCGATGCGCCCGCATGGCCTCGTGGATTTGCGCATCGATGCGTTGCACGGGGTTGAGCGCGTTGAGCGCGCTTTGCGTGATCATCGAGATTTCGGCCCAGCGCGTCTTGCGCCGCTCGTCCTCGCTCATCTCCAGCAGGTTGCGGCCGTTCAGCCGTATCGTGCCGCGCGGGACCCCGCCATTGGGTGGCAGAACACCCATGATCGTCTTGAGCAGCGTGCTCTTGCCGCAGCCGGATTCACCCACAAGCCCGACACGTTCGTCGCGCCGGATGTTCAGATTGACACCGAACAACGCCTGCGCCGGTCCGCGCCCGGTTTGAAACGCGACGTCGAGATCGGTGATTTCCAAGAGGTTGTCGTCTCCGGTCATGGCTTAGGTCTTGTCCTGAAGGCGGGGGTTGATGACTTCCTCATAGGCCCGGCCCATGAAGTAGACGGACGTCACGAGCACCATGATCGCCACCCCAGGCGGAACCACCCACCAGGGCGCGCGATACATCATCTGGGATGCGTAGGCGTCGTAGATGATCGACCCCCAGCTCGCGACATCCGGATCGCCAAAGCCGAGAAAACCGATGCTGGCTTCGGTGATGATGGCCCAGGCCAGGGCAAAGGTGATCGAGGTCACGGCGAGCGGCATCACGTTCGGCGCAATCTCGCGGAACAGGATATCGGCATCGCTGGCGCCAGTGGTGCGGGCGGCGGCGACGAACTGGCGTTCGCGCAGCGACATGACCTCGGCCCGCACGATCCGCGCCGTCGACCGCCACATCACCAAGGTCATGGCGAGGATAATGGTCCAGACATTGCGGTCGGTGAGCGACAACAGCACGATGATGAAGGGCAGGAATGGCAGACCGAGAAGAATGTCGGTGATCCGCATCAGCACCGCGTCGATCCGTCCGCCGAAATACCCCGCGACCAGCCCGAAATTCAGCCCGATCACCACAGTGCCCAGCGCGGTCAGTATCCCTACCAGCATCGCGGTGCGCGCGCCCCAGAGCATCTGGCTGAACACATCCCGGCCCAGCACCGTGGTGCCAAGCGGATGCGACCAGGTCGGCGGCACAAGACGCATGAGCTTGCCGGTTTCGTCATAAAGACGTTCGGTCGGCCCATAGGGCGCGATGAGCGGACCGATCACCGCCAGGAGCAGGCAGGCCCCGAAGACGCACAGGCTGATCCGCCCGCCAGTGGATTTCCAGGTAATCGCGATGAATGTCCGAAAGGTTTTCATGTCATCGCCTCACTGATGCACGATGCGGGGATCGAGCAGGGTGTAGAGAAGATCGGCGATCAGCGTGCCCGCGACGGTGAGCACGGCGATCAGCAGAAAGGCCGCCTGAACCACCGGATAATCCGACCGGCCCACCGCCTCGACCATGAGCAGACCCAGCCCCGGCCACGAGAACACCGTTTCGATCACGACAGACCCGGCCACTGCCCAGCCCAGGGTCATCGGCAGCGTCGTCGCCAACGGCAGCAGCGAGTTTCGCGCCGCGTGATTGTAGAGCACCCGGCGATCCGACAGCCCCTTCATCCGGGCCAGTTCGATATAGTCCTCGCCAACCGTCGCCAGCAGCGACGACCGCATCAGCAGGAACGGAAAGCAGAACTGGTAGAGCGTGTTCACCAGAAACGGCAGCGCCAGATGATGCAGGAAATCCAGCGAGACATACATCCGCCAGGTTTCCTCGGGGAACATGCCGGGCGACACGATATGCCCCACCGGGAACAGATCGAGACGAATGGAAAAGAACAGGATCGCCAGCATCGACAGCCAGAAGACGGGCGCGCTCTGCAGCGAGGTGGACAGAAAGACCAGGATTGTCTCGATCTTCGAGCCGCGGCGCCAGCCGACGATGGCCCCGACCAGCGCGCCCAGCCCGTAGGCCACGATCATCGACGGAAAAACCAGAAGTATGGTGTTGACCAGCCGGCCGCCGATCTCTTCGGCTACGGGGCGGCCGGTGTGGAAGGAGAGGCCAAAATCGAATGATGCAAGATTTTCGAGATAGACGAGATACTGTTCCCACAACGGCCTGTCCAAACCGAATTGCGCCCGCAGCGTTTCCTGCGCCTTGGGATACAGTGCCGGGCTGATAACCGTCGCGGTGGGATCGCCCGGCAGCATCCGGAACATGAAGAACATCAGCGTCAGCATCACCAACAGGGTGAGCGCGCTCTGCCAGAGCCGGTGCAGCCAGAATGTGCTCATGCGTCTGCCGTCCCTGCGTCCTGGTCCGCCCTGCCAAAGGCGAAATGACAGGCGGCGCGGTGACGATCCTCTGCGATGTTTTCGGGATCGGTTCGGGCGCAGATCGGCGCCGCCATCGGACAGCGGGGATGGAACCGGCAACCGCCGGGCACATTCACGGGGTTCGGAATTCCGCCTTCGATCCGCGCGGATTCACGCCGGAATGTCGGGTCGAGCGATGGCGTCGATGCCAGAAGCGCCCGCGTATACGGATGCTGGGGCGCGTGAATGACCT
>CAYGNB010000027.1:11748-15821 GCA_964351135.1 uncultured Rhodobacterales bacterium
GGCGTCGATGCCAGAAGCGCCCGCGTATACGGATGCTGGGGCGCGTGAATGACCTGTCGCGTGGGACCGCTTTCGACGATACGCCCCAAATACATCACCGCCAGATCGTCACAGATGGACCCGGCCGACGACAGGTCATGCGTGATATAGACCATCGCCAGTTCACGCTCTGCCACCAGCCGCTTGAGCAGTTGGATGATGCCCCATTTGATCGACACGTCGAGCATCGAGATGGGTTCGTCGGCGACCAGCATCTCGGGCTCCAGCACGATGGCGCGGGCAATACAGACCCTTTGACGCTGCCCCCCGCTGAGCTGGTGGGGATACTTTTCCAGGTAATCCGAGGCGGGTGACAGCCCCGCTTCCTCCAGCGCGCCGACCGCCATTTCATGCATCTCGTCGGCGCTGGCCGCGTGCCGCTGGTAGATCAGCGGGCGGGTGACGATTTCGCCGATCCGTTGCTGCGGGTTAAGCGACCCGTAGGGGTCCTGAAACACCATCTGAACACGACGATGAAAGGCGCGGCGGTCCCGTTCCTTCTGCGCCAGCGCGCTTTCCCTGTCGAAATACACCTCTCCCTGCGTGGGGGCCTCGAGGCCGACGAGCACACGCGCCAGCGTGGATTTGCCACACCCGCTCTCTCCGACCAGCCCCATCACCCTGCCCGGTTCGACCGAAAAGCTGACGCCGTCGACGGCGGCCAATCGCAGCGGCTTCTTGCCAGCCACTGCTGCCATCAGGCTGCGCGGCAGGAAATAGTGCTTTGACAGGTTCTCGACACTCAGCATGCAGAATGCGCTCCGATTCAATGACGGCCTGTGCGAACGCGCTGACCTGTGCCGGCAATCGCCCACCGATGCCGCATTGGTAGGAGATACGGAAAGCTTTGAGAAATGCCGAATCCTGTGGCATTCATTCCGAAAGGGAATGAACTACGGATATCGGCATGCGCAGAACATTACCATCGACGGTATCGCTGGCCTGCTTCGAGGCCGTCTTTCGGCACAACAATGTCACCCGCGCCGCCGAAGAGCTGAACATGACGCAAAGCGCGGTCAGCCGGCGGCTTATGGATCTGGAAAAACAACTCGGCAAGCCGTTGTTCCGACGCCACAAACGCAGGCTGGTGCCCGAAGCCGCCGCCATCCGGTTCGGTCAGGATCTGGGCCGGATCCTGGGCGAAATCGAGGCGTCGACCGTCCGGTTCATTTCGGCGACGGACGAGACCGGACTGCTGACCGTAGCGGTTCCACCCACATTGGCATCGCGCTGGTTGATACCGCGGCTGAATGAGTTCATTGCCCGGCACCCCCATATCGACCTGAACCTCGTGTCCAAGATCACCCGCTTCGATTTCGACGACGAAGACGCCGACGTCGCTGTCTATCTAGGCGATGGCAACTGGCCGGGCGTCCACCTCCAGCCGCTGATGCAGGACTATGTTGTTCCCGTCTGCGCGCCCGAATTGCTGGGCGACCGTCAGCTGACCTCGGCCGCCGAGTTGTTGGAGTTCACGCTCATCCAGCACGCTACGCGCCCCCTGAGCTGGGCAAACTGGTTCGCGGCCCATGACGTGGTAACGACCACCGCCGCGTCGGGGCCGAAATTCGAGTTCTATTCGCACGCCATCCAGGCCGCGACGAGCGGGATCGGGATCGCGCTGATGTCCGATCTCGTGATCCGAAAGGAACTGGCCGACGGCCGGTTGGTCGTACCCTTCGGTGAGCGTATGAAATCCAGCGACGGGTATTTCTTTGTCTACCCGCACAGCATGGTGAACAACGTCAACGCCCAGACCTTCGGTTTCTGGCTGCAGCGGGAATGCGCCAACCGCATCGCGGCCAATGCACCGGCTCAGGACGGATGACACTCGCTCGACCACGTTCATCTGGGCGACAGAGGCGTTTCCAGCCGGCAGATTGATCTGGCCGGGCGACTGTTGCTGCTTTACGGTTATTGTTATGTGAATTGCACCAACAGGCTTGCGAAACCAAGCCTTTGCCGAAGATGAAACCAACACCTAAGGGGTGACACCATGCGCGCAAGCCTGCTCCCGGATATGGGTATTGCCCGGTACGCACTGCTCTGCGCCGCGCTGTTGCCGGGCACCGGGGCAGCCGCCCAAGAAACATGCACCTTCACGATGGTCACCGAACCGGCCCGCCAGGTGATTTCCTGCAGCGGAACGCTGACCGTGGAACGCGAACCCGGCACTGCCATCACCATTGACGAGCGGGCGGGTAATGCACCGCCCCGCGCAATCGAGATCAAAGGCGGCGCGATTCTGATCGACGTCCGCCCCGGAAGCGCCCCGACCCAGATCAGGACACCGCATGCCATCGCCGCCGTGCGTGGCACCACCTACATCGTGGACGCAGGGGCGCAGCGCACATCGGTCTTCGTGCTTGCCGGTCGTGTCGAGGTGCGCAAGGCGGAAGATGGCTCTGCCGCCGTGCAACTGCGCCCCGGACAGGGGGTGGATGTCACCGCGACTGACCGGCTCGAGGTAAAACGCTGGGGCGCCGAACGCGCCGCACAGCTGCGCGCCCGCTTTGGCAGATGACAGCACGCGCCATGCGCCGAAACCTGCTGGTGACCGTGGTACTCGTTGCAGCGGCGCTTTGGGTGACGAGCCTGGGCCTGCCTTACCTGTCAGGGCATGCCGGGCCGACGGACAGGTTCGAATACCGCCTGCTCGACCTGCGCCACAGGCTCCTTGGTCCGCAGAGACCCGACAGCAACGTGGTCATCGTCGCCATCGACGACCAGACACTCGCCCAGGCGGAGGTCAGCGGTCGCGCCCTGCTTGGCCGGGTGATCGGCAACATAGCGGCCAGCAAAGCGCGGGCGCTTGCCGTCGACATATTGCTGGCAGATGACGGCGACGCCGATACCGATGCGGCGCTCGCGCAGGCGCTTGATACCCTGCCTTCGGTCATCGCGGCGGCTGCCAGCTTTGGCGCCGAAGGCGCGGATGCCGACGCCATCATCCAACCGCAACCGATATTCCGCGAGGTTGCGCAAACCGGGTTGGTGAACCTGTCGACCGACACCGGCGGAACGCCACGCTATGTCCCGCTGCTCGTCACGACCGACGAGGGCACCTTTCCCGCTCTGCCGCTTGTCGCCGCCATGACATTCAGCGATGATACATCCGTTCTTGAAAACAGCGTGTTGAGGCTGGGCGATCTCGCGGTTCCGCTGGATTTGGGACAATCGCTGCCATTGCGCCACCTGGGTCCGACGGGGACGGTGCCAACCTACAGCGCCAGCGAGCTGCTGACCGCCCCCCTGCCCGATGCGCTCGCCGGGAAACTGGTGGTGCTGGGCTATTCCGCATCGGCCATGGGTGACCGGTTCGCGACACCGTTCGGCGACGCCACACCGGGGGTCGAGATCGTTGCGACCGCCATTTCGCAACTGGCCGGCGGGCCGGCGCTGCGGCGGGATGCGCAAACGCGGCGTTGGGACGTGATCCACACCGTCGGTCTGACCTTGCTCTGCGTGCTGGCCGCCCTGCTGCTGCCGCTGTCACGCGGTCTCCCGATAGCCCTGACACTTGTCGGTCTCTCCATGACCGGGGTGGTGATCGCCTTTGCCTCCGGCCTCTGGATGAGCGCCGCACTGCCGCTCGTGGCCGCACTGCCGCCAATCGTCGTGGCGGGCATCGTTCGATATTCGCACGAGCGCAGGAACGCCCTGCACACCGAACGCGCGGTTGCCTCGCTGCGGCGGTTCCAGTCACCGGCGCTGGCGCAGCGTCTGGAAAACGACCCGGACTGGCTCGCCACCCCGGAAGAGCAGCAACTGGTGATCTTCTTCGTCGACCTCACCGGCTTTACCGGCCTCTCGCAACGGCTCGGCCCGGCGGGCACACGAGAGCTGTTGCGCGCGTTCCACAGCCTGACAAACAGAACGGTCGGGGCGCAGGGCGGCAATGTGCTGAACTACATGGGCGATGGCGCGCTGGCCGTGTTCGGCCTCGATCAAACCGACCGCGACCGCGCCGCCGACACTGCCCTGGCCGCGGCCTTTGCGCTCGTCCGAGCGCTGGCCGATCTGCGCATCGACGC
>CAYGNB010000028.1:0-2995 GCA_964351135.1 uncultured Rhodobacterales bacterium
GCGGTGTAGGGGCCGACCTTCAGCTTTTCGATGCGCGGCACCAGCTTTTCGATCAGCCGGTCGGCGGTTTCGTCGCCCACCGGAACCGCGACCGAGATCGCCATGCAGCGTTCGCCGGCAGCACCGTAACCGGCGCCCACCAGCGCGTCGGCGGCCTGATCCATGTCGGCATCCGGCATCACGATCATGTGGTTCTTGGCGCCGCCGAAACACTGCACCCGTTTGCCGTTGGCGCAGCCGGTTGCATAGATGTATTCGGCGATGGGGGTCGAGCCGACAAAGCCGATCGACTGGATCACCGGGTGGTGCAGGATCGCGTCCACCGCCTGTTTGTCTCCGTTCACGACCTGCAGGATGCCCTTGGGCAGCCCGGCCTCTTCCATCAGTTCGGCCAGCATCAGCGGCACCGACGGGTCGCGCTCGGACGGTTTCAGGATAAAGGCGTTGCCGCAGGCAATCGCCGGGGCGAACATCCACATCGGGATCATGGCGGGGAAGTTGAACGGGGTGATACCCGCCGTCACGCCCAAGGCCTGGCGCATTGAATACATGTCGATACCGGGACCGGCGCTGTCGGTGAATTCGCCCTTCAGCATCTGCGGGGCGCCAATGCAGTATTCGACCACTTCGAGGCCGCGCTGCACGTCGCCGGCAGCGTCGGGCAGGGTCTTGCCGTGTTCGCGGCTGAGCGCCTCGGCCAGCTTGTCCATGTCGCGGTTGAGCAGGGCTACGAATTTCATCAGCACGCGGGCGCGGCGCTGCGGGTTGGTGGCGGCCCAGGCGGGCTGTGCGGCAGCGGCAATCTCGACCGCGCGGTTCAGTTCCTCCTCGGACGCCAGCGGCGTCTGAGCCTGCACCTCGCCGGTGGCGGGATTGTACACATCCGCGAATCGTCCGGATGTCCCTTTGACATGTTCGCCGTTGATGTAGTGGGTCAGTTCCTGCATCGCCGTCCTCCTCTGGAATCGCGTGCGTTCGTTTCGGTGAATGCGCTGGCAACATAGGCTTGCGGAAATCCCCTGAACAGAGGCAAGATCCCAAACGGGTTTTGCGAATTTGCAAAGGCAGGTGGTGATGACGCCTCAGTGGGACGATCTGCGTGTATTTCTTGCGGTCGCGCGTGAGGGGAGCCTGTCCGGTGCGGGCCGGGTGCTCAAGCTCGATCCGGCGACGGTCGGACGGCGGATCGCACGGCTGGAAGCGGCGGTAAGCGCGCCGCTGTTCGTGAAATCACCGCAGGGCTATCTGCTGTCGGCGGCGGGCGAACGATTGCTGGAACACGGCGAGGCCGCCGAGCAGGCGGTGCGGTCGGCAACCGAGGCGTTGGCAGGATCGTCCGAGAGCCTGTCAGGGCAGATTCGCGTCGGTGCGCCGGATGGCTGCGCCAACTATCTGCTGCCGCGCGTCTGCACCAGAATCGCCGACGATAACCCGGAGCTCGACATTCAGATCGTGGCGCTGCCGCGCGTCGTCAACCTGTCGCGGCGCGAGGCGGATATCGGCATCGCGGTCAGCCCGCCCGCCGCCGGGCCGCTGCTGGTTCAGAAGATCACCGACTATCGGCTCAGCCTGGTGGCGTCGCGCCGCTATCTGCGCCGGACCCCTCCGATCCGCCACCTCGAGGATCTGCGCGGTCGCCGCGTGATCGGCTATATCCCGGACATGATCTATGACGCGGAGCTGGATTATCTGCGCGATCTGGGTGTCGAGCGGGTGGCGCTCGCCTCGAACTCGGTTCCGGTGCAACTGCGTCTCGCTGCGCAAGGCGTCGGGCTGTGCGTGGCCCATGATTTCGCGCTGCCCGCCCACGGCCCCCTGAGGCGGGTGCTGCCCGACCTGGTCGCGCTGACCCGCAGTTTCTATCTGCTGCGCCACCAGAGCGACCGGCGCAGCGTCCGGCTGAACCGGTTCGCCGAGGCGCTGGCGGCAGGGCTGCGCGACGAGGTGGCCCGACTCGAAAGCCTGACTTGACTCGATGGCTCATTGCGGCAACGCTTTGCCTGCAAGGCCAGATTTCGCGGAGGTGTCCTGATGCTCGTGCAGCAGATTCTCAAGTCCAAGCCGCAACAGGGTGTTCTGACGGTATCACCCGATTCCTCGGTGGCCGAAGCCGCCGCGATACTCGCGGACAGGCGCATCGGTTCCGTGGTCGTCTCTGAGGATGGCGGTAAATCCGCCACAGGCATCCTGTCGGAACGCGACATCGTGCGGGAACTTGCGAAATCCGGGAGCGACTGCCTGCAGAAATCCGTGGGCGATTACATGACCCGCAATCTGGTGACCTGCAACAGCCAGGCCAGCGTCCAGGAGGTGCTGACCCAGATGACCAAAGGCCGTTTCCGCCACATGCCGGTGGTCGACGACGGTGAAATGATCGGCCTTGTGACGATCGGCGATTTGGTCAAGGCGCAGCTATCCGAGGTCGCCATGGAAAAAGAGGCGCTGGAAGGCATGATCATGGGGCATTGACGCCCCGTCTGCTGCGGGTCATGCATCCGTGAAAATCACTGCGACAGGGCAGGAGGGCGCCATGCGCATAGGGCTGTATCCCGGCACGTTCGATCCGATCACGCTGGGCCATATCGATATTATTCGCCGTGCGACAGTCATGGTTGACCGGCTCGTGATCGGGGTCGCGATCAACCGCGACAAGGGACCGTTGTTCACGCTCGAAGAACGTGTCGAGATGATCGAGGCCGAATGTGCCACCCTGTCCAAGATGACCGACACGGAAATCATCGCGCACCCGTTCGAGAACCTGTTGATCAACTGCGCCCATGACGTGGGTGCGCAGGTGATCGTGCGCGGCCTGCGCGCGGTGGCTGATTTCGAGTACGAATTCCAGATGGTGGGCATGAACCGCGCGCTGGACGATTCCGTGGAAACCGTGTTCCTGATGGCCGATGCCCGCCGCCAGGCGATCGCGTCGAAGCTGGTCAAGGAAATCTGCCGGTTGGGTGGGGACGTGTCCAAATTCGTCACGCCGCAGGTTCGC